>JAFAGQ010000064.1 GCA_023422555.1 Pseudomonadota bacterium | reverse complement strand
ATGCACATGGATAGTCAATGAACAGCTCACTCATGGTCACCAAACGTGACGGCAGAAAAGAACCCATCGATCTCGATAAAATCCACCGCGTTATCACCTGGGCGGCAGAAGGTCTGGATCATGTCTCCGTATCACAGGTGGAGCTGAAGTCGCATATTCAGTTCTACGACGGTATTAAGACCGAAGACATTCACGAGACCATCATCAAGGCTGCAGCCGATCTGATTTCACAGGCAAGTCCTGATTATCAGTATCTGGCAGCCCGGCTGGCCATTTTCCATCTGCGCAAGAAAGCCTTTCAGCAGTTTGATCCGCCCACTTTGTATGATCATGTCAGCAAACTGACGGAAATGGGCAAATACGACGATCACATCCTGCAGGATTACTCGCGGGAAGAGTTAGACGAAATGAACAGCTATATCGACCACAGCCGTGATATGAACTTTTCTTACGGTGCAGTCAAACAGCTTGAGGGCAAATATCTGGTTCAGAATCGTGTGAACCATGAGATCTATGAAAGCCCGCAGTTTCTGTATATTCTGGTAGCGGCATGCCTGTTTTCCAAATATCCGAAGGAAACACGACTGTCCTATGTGAAAGGTTTTTATGACGCCACCTCACAGTTCAAAATTTCTCTGCCCACGCCCATCATGTCCGGCGTGCGCACGCCAACGCGTCAGTTTAGTTCGTGCGTGCTGATCGAATGCGGCGACAGCCTGGATTCCATCAATGCAACCACCAGCGCCATTGTGCGCTATGTTTCGCAGCGTGCAGGTATTGGTATCAATGCAGGCCGCATTCGTGCAGTGGGCAGCCCCATCCGTGGCGGAGAGGCCCAGCACACGGGTTGCATTCCTTTCTACAAACACTTCCAGACTGCGGTCAAATGCTGCTCGCAAGGCGGTGTACGGGGCGGGGCGGCCACGCTTTTCTATCCTATCTGGCATCTGGAAATCGAGTCGCTTCTGGTGCTCAAAAACAATCGGGGCGTCGAGGAAAATCGCGTCCGTCATATGGACTATGGCGTGCAGATCAACCGTCTGATGTATCAGCGTCTGATCCGCAATGGCGAAATCACGCTGTTTTCTCCTTCCGACGTTCCGGGCCTTTACGACGCGTTCTTTGAAGACCAGAACAAGTTTGAAGAACTGTATGCCAAATACGAAAAAGAGCCGGGCATTCGCAAACGCACAGTCAGAGCAACCGAACTGTTCTCTCTGATGATGCAGGAGCGTGCCGGTACCGGTCGTATTTACATTCAGAACGTGGACCACTGCAACACGCACAGTCCGTTTGATCCTGCTGTTGCGCCAGTCCGCCAGAGCAATCTGTGCCTGGAAATTGCACTGCCCACCAAACCGCTGGAAGACATCAACGACGAGAACGGCGAAATCGCGCTGTGCACCTTGTCTGCCTTCAATCTGGGCGCCATCAGTTCGCTGGACGAACTCGAAGGTCTGGCAGATCTGGCGGTACGTGCACTGGATGCCTTGCTGGATTACCAGGACTACCCGATCAAAGCGGCGTATATCGGCTCCATGAAGCGTCGTACGCTGGGTATTGGCGTGATCAACTATGCCTACTATCTGGCCAAGAACAATGCCAAGTATTCCGACGGTAGTGGTAATGCACTGACACATCGTACGTTTGAGGCCATACAGTATTACCTGCTGAAAGCGTCTGTCGAGCTGGCCAAGGAATTCGGACCTTGCACGGCATTCAATGAGACTACCTATGCCAAAGGCATTCTGCCCATCGATACCTATAAAAAGGATCTGGACAGCATCTGCAATGAGCCACTGCACCTGGACTGGGAAGCGCTGCGCAAGGATATCACGACGCATGGTCTGCGCAATTCAACGCTGACAGCGCTGATGCCTTCTGAAACGTCTTCGCAGATTTCCAATGCCACCAATGGTATTGAGCCTCCGCGCGGCCTGGTATCGGTCAAGGCATCCAAGGATGGAATCCTGAAGCAGGTCGTCCCCGAGTACGAACGCCTTAAGGATAAATACGAGTTGCTGTGGAGCATGCCCGGCAACGATGGCTATCTGCAGATTGTGGGTATCATGCAGAAATTTGTGGACCAGTCCATTTCAGCCAACACCAATTACGATCCGGCCCGTTTCGAGGGTGGTCGTGTGCCCATGAATCAGATGATCAAGGACTTGCTCACCGCCTATAAATTCGGCGTGAAAACCTTGTATTACCAGAACACCCGCGATGGCGCCCAGGATAAGCAGGACGATCAGGATGCGGGCCTGGCTCAGGATGACTGCGAAAGCGGTGCATGCAAGATCTGATCAGCCCGTTTTGGAATAAGAGAGAATAATGTCATACAGCACATTTTGTCAGGTACCGAACGACCAGATGAAAGAGCCCATGTTTTTTGGGCAGTCGGTCAACGTGGCTCGCTACGATCAGCAGAAGTACGAAATCTTTGAAAAGCTCATCGAGAAGCAGCTGTCATTTTTCTGGCGGCCCGAAGAGGTCGATGTTTCACAGGATCGTATCGACTATCAGTCACTGCCTGAACACGAAAAGCATATTTTTATCAGCAATCTGAAATACCAGACGCTGCTCGACTCCATTCAGGGTCGCAGTCCCAACGTGGCCTTGCTGCCGCTGGTTTCCATTCCTGAACTGGAAACCTGGATCGAGACCTGGTCATTTTCAGAGACTATCCACTCGCGTTCGTATACGCATATCATCCGTAATATCGTTAACAATCCCTCACTGGTGTTTGACGATATTGTGGCCAATGAGTACATCCTGAAGCGCGCACGCGACATTGCCTTTTTCTATGATGACGTGATCTCCTACACCCAGCTGTATAACCAGTTTGGTGAAGGCACGCATATGCTGGCAGGCAAAGAGGTCGTGATTTCGCTGCGTGAACTTAAAAAGAAACTTTATCTGTGCCTGATGGTGGTCAACGTACTGGAAGCCATCCGCTTTTATGTCAGTTTTGCCTGCTCATTTGCCTTTGCAGAACGCGAGCTGATGGAAGGCAATGCGAAGATCATCAAGCTGATTGCACGTGACGAAGCCCTGCATCTGACCGGTACGCAGCATATGCTCAATATTCTGCGCAGCGGCTCCGACGATCCCGAGATGGCAGAGATCGCCCGTGAAACCCATGATCAGTGTTTTGATCTGTTCAAACAGGCTGCACAGCAGGAAAAAGAATGGGCCGAATATCTCTTCAAGGGAGGCTCCATGATTGGCCTGAATAAAGACATTCTGTGCCAGTATGTCGAATACATTACCAATCTGCGCATGCAGGCCGTCGGACTGCCGGCTGCCTTTTCAGGCGTGCGCCAGAATCCGATCCCATGGATTAACGCATGGCTGTCTTCAGACAATGTGCAGGTGGCGCCGCAGGAAGTGGAAATCAGCTCTTACCTGATCGGACAGATTGATTCGCAAATGAACACTGACGATCTGCAGCATTTCGAACTATGACATCTGTCGTAACGACCGACAGCAGGTTTGAACTGCTGGAGGGAGAAACGCTGCTGGAGGGGTTGGAACGAACCAACCACGAAGTGGAGTACCAGTGCCGTGCGGGTTATTGCGGTTCGTGCCGCACGCATCTGGTCTCCGGATCCGTCAGATATCTGACCGAGCCGCTGGCCTTTATTGCCAAAGATGAGATCCTGCCGTGCTGCTGCGTACCCACGGGTGCGCTGCAAATAGAAGCGCGGCTGCTGCCTTCTACAGATCAGCCGTCACTCGGAGAAGAATTCAATATTCAGAGGTCGCTGGATTTCGGGCCTGAGCAGAAGTCCTAGGCAGCACTTTTGTATTTTGTGATTGCTTCCTGGGACGAAAGGCAAATTTCAGCGCCAGTACGGTTGCGACGGACCACAATACCAGCCAGATGACGTGCATGCTCATCACAAAGATCTGCCGCCCGCCAAGCTCGGCGGTGCCGGACATCAAATCGTTCAAAACTGACAGCGACAGACCGATCATCAGGCCTGCAAAAAGCAGTACCGTAAGTACAAACGACCACTTCGGATCTGGTTTCATCAATTTTTCCTTATTATCAATTCTGTACGGCTTTCTGGGTATACCGCGCTTTGCCGTCAGGGACGAGATGCGGACAGTTGCGCGGATAAAGAGAAAAATCCCAGCCAGTAAAGACGAGGCGATCGAGCCGGAGCATATTCCTCTACCTGGCAGTCTAGGTCATCGCGCCACTGGTGTGAAATATCAATTACTTATGTCTATATTCCCTCAATGACATTTGAATTGTTCCGCTCGGATACTTTGCTGCAGCCCGATCGAAGGCTCATATACAATATTCATTCCCGATCCGGGTTGATTGTCATGCAACACATGGTCAAACCGGCAGACCGCCATACAGACCATACAGGAGTGGAAAATCCATGAAGTGTTTCTGCATTACCGGTTTCAAAGCCCCATTGCAAATGCTGGAAAGAGAGGTGCCGGTTCCCCGGGGGACCGAGGTTCTTCTGGATGTCAAAGCGGCAGGGGTATGCCACAGCGATCTGCATCTGTGGGAGGGCGGTTATGACCTTGGGCAGGGCAGGCGATTGCAGCTGAAAGACCGGGGCGTCGAATTGCCCCTGACGCCCGGACACGAGACGGTCGGCGCAGTTCGCGCAGTGGGCCCGGATGCCGGTGAGCTGGAAATCGGCAGGAATTACCTGATTTATCCCTGGATTGGCTGCGGCACCTGCGCCGTTTGCCAACGCGGGGAAGAAAATCTGTGCACCAGCCCGGCTTGTCTGGGTATTCATCGCCACGGCGGCTACGCTACACAGATTCTGGTGCCCCATCCGCGTTATCTGGTGGATATTGGTGATATGGATCCCGTTCAGGCGGCGCCTTATGCCTGCTCGGGCCTCACTACCTATTCAGCGCTGAAGAAATTTGAACCGGACGTGCTGCGCAATGAACCGATAGTGATTTTCGGCGCGGGTGGTCTGGGATTGATGTGCCTGCAATGGCTGCATGCGATGGATGGCAAAGGCGCTATTGTGGTGGATATTGATCCGGCCAAGCGTGAGGCCGCCATGCAGGCGGGAGCCCTGGCCGCGGTGGATGGCAACAGCCCGACCCTGATCAGTGACATTCAGGAAGCCGCGGGCACAAAAAACATCCTGTCTGTGATTGATTACGTTGGTGCGCCGGCGACGGCAACCCAGGCATTCAATCTGCTGGTCAAGGGTGGCAAACTGGTGGTGGTTGGCCTGTTTGGTGGCCAGAGCGAATGGTCGCTGGCGCTTTTTCCGCTGAAGGCCGCGACGGTACAGGGGTCCTATGTGGGCAACCTGGGAGAATTGCAGGAATTGATGAAGCTGGTCCGAAAGGGCGGTATCCGTCCGATTCCAGTCACAACGCACCCGCTGCAAGAGGCGGATCAGACATTGATGGCGCTTCACGCCGGCAAAGTCATAGGCAGGGCAGTATTGACGCCCTGAGAGGAATTTCAATGAGTCAGAATAATCAGGAGCAGGCCGACGCGCAGTCAACGGCAGGCAGCGTGACGGGCGATCTGCAAAGCAGTGGGTCCGGGGAAGCGCCCCGTGGCCAGGCGCAGAGGCGCTTTGTTTTCATTACCAATTCGGGTTCCGGCAATCAGGACACGGAAGCCTTTCTGGCCAAAATCGAAACCGCCATGCAGGGACACGAATACCACGTTGTCTGCATTTATCCGGAAGACAGCCACGAAGAAAAACAGAAAGAGGCCGTGGCGCTGGTGAAAAAACATGACGCGGTTCTGGTTGTTGCCGGAGGTGATGGCACCATCAGTGCCATGGCCAATCATGCCATTCGGGAACAGTTTCCGATGGCCATTGTGCCTTTCGGTACCTTCAATATGTTTGCCCGCGATCATGGGCTGTCACTGGATACAGACGTGGCTTTGCGCGATCTGCTGGACGGCGAGATCCGCCCGGTTCAGACGGGCGAAATTGGTGGCGTGCACTTTATCGTAAATGCGACCCTGGGCCTTTACTCACAATTGCTCGCCGACCGCGAACAATGGAAGAACCAGTTCGGCCGACGGCGTTTCGTGGCGATCTTTGCCGCATTCTCCACCATTATGAAATATGGGCGTTCATATACGCTACAGTTCAACAAGGGCGATGGGCGTCAGGTCGTCAGGACAGTAAGCTTCATGGCTTGTAATAACACCTTGCAGGCAGAACAGGCGGGCGTTCAGTATGACGAAAAAATGGGGCAAGGCTATCTGTATGGCATCGTACTCAAACCGTCCAGTCGAAAACGCATGCTGCTTTTGACTCTCAAGCTGATTTTCAAGCGCCTGAATGAAGACAGGCAGATCATCAGCTTCCCGTTCGAAACGCTGGACATTGATAAAAAGAAAGGCAGCCGAACCATAGATGTGGCCATGGATGGCGAGGTGCATACACTGAAAGCGCCCTTTACCGTCAAGGCAAACAAGGACCTGCTCAAGGTGCTGTTGCCAGCCTCGGTGGCAGCACGTGAATCACAGGAATAAGCTCGCGTATGTATCGAATTATCCACCTGTCGGACGTTCACTTTGGCACAGTCAATTCCAGTGTGCTCAATGCACTGGTTCACACGGTCCGGGAGTTGTCACCGGCATTGTGCATTGTCTCCGGCGATATCACGCAGCGTGCCAAACGCAGTGAATTTGTCGCCGCAAATGCGTATCTGCGAACCCTGCCGGCACCGGTGCTGTGTATTCCCGGCAATCACGACATTCCGTTGTTTGCCTTATGGGAGCGGTTTCTCAACCCGTATGGACGGTACCGCCGGTATTTGCACAAGGAAGTGGAACCGGTATTTGAGACCGAAAAGGCGCTGGTGGTAGGTGTGAATACGACCACGCCATTTCGACATAAGCGAGGCATCGTCACCGATGCCCAGATTCGGCGTGTAGAGGCGCTGGCCCGCGACAATCCTGCCGGAAAGGGCGTGATTGTGGTGGCGCATCATCCGTTCCATGTCCTGGAGGCAGCGGACGAAGATCAAGTGGTAGAAAATCATGAAGCGGCCATTCATGCATGGTCGCAGGCGGGCGTGGACCTGATTCTGGGCGGGCATATCCACGTGCCTTATGTCTACCCGCTGAACAAAAGCTATCCGGAACTGCCCAATCCGTTACTGGTCGTGCAGGGCGGCACCACGACCTCATTGCGAGTGCGGCGCCATATCCCGAATTCAATGAATGTGCTGGATCTGTATCCGGAAAAGAAAATCCATATTACGACCTGGAGCTACAGACCCAAGGACCCCGGTCATCCCAATCGCTTTCTGTGCGCAGAAAAGGATATGTGGAAGACGATCTGATACGTCGTCTTTATTCCTTGTTCTCTTCTTCTTCGTCACTTGGCCAGTCGCGGATGTAGGCCTTGAGCATTTTGTTTTCGAACTTGGATGCTTCCAGCATGGCGCGGGCCATATCGTAGAAAGAGATCACACCCATGAGCACCGGACCGTCCATCACAGGCACGTAGCGCGCGTGATGCTCCAGCATAAGGCGACGAACTTCTTCTGCTTCGGTATTGGGTGAGACGCTGACCGGCGCATCATCCATGATTTTGCGGATCGTGGTTTTATCAGTGGAACCCGGTGAATCATGCATATGACGGATGATTTCACGGAAGGTAAGCATCCCTGTGAGCTGCCCCTGGTCCATGATGACAAGTGAACCGATATCCCGCTCGCTCATGGTAGCGATGGCTTCGGCCACGGTTTGATCCGGTGTCGCGGTATAAAGGATATTGCCTTTGACCCGCAAGACTTCACTGATTTTCAACATGGCAATCCTCCTGTAGCCTTTCTCCGCAGGCCAGTGGGGACTGCAGACGATGATCCTGTTTATAT
>JAFAGQ010000031.1 GCA_023422555.1 Pseudomonadota bacterium | reverse complement strand
CCCGGCCTTTATTTTGAAATCAGAAAAGGGTCTGCGCCCGTAGATCCCATGAGCTGGCTGGCCCGGTAACGGCGCCCGGCAACTTTCCGGAATACGCTATGAAATTGTTTGCAGTTCGCCAGTTGACTACCTTGATTACCATCGGCTTGATACAAGCTGCGGTCGTCTACTCGCCCCTTGCGCTTTCGCAGACCAAACCGGTCAAGTCCGAACGTCAGATCCCCGCACCTGAACTTCACACCCCGCTGCCAGCCGAGGAATCGCTGCCGTTTGCAGAACTACAGCGGTTTGCGCGCATTTATGCCGCCATCAAGAACAATTACGTTGAACCTGTTTCAGACCAGAAGCTGATTGAATCGGCCATCAAAGGTATGGTTCAGGATCTGGATCCGCATTCCGCGTATCTGGATGAGCTCGAATATGAAGACATGCGCGCCTCTACCGACGGTGAATTCGGTGGTCTGGGCATAGAGATCGGGCCCGAAAAAGGTTTCGTCAAAATCATATCGCCCATTGAAGACACGCCCGCCGCCAAGGCAGGGATCATGCCCGGCGACATCATCACCCGGATTAACGGTGAAAGCATGGAGGGCAAACCGCTGAACGATGTGGTGAAAAACCTCAGAGGCGATGTCGGCAGTGCTATCAAACTGTCGGTCAGCCGTCCTTCTACGGGCAAACAGCTTGATTTCGATCTGGTCCGTGCCGTCATCAAGGTACAGAGCGTGCGCAGCAAAATGCTGCAGGATGGCATTGCCTACATCCGCGTGTCGCAGTTCCAGGAACGTACCGGTCCCGATCTGGCCAAACAGCTGAAAGATCTGGATGCCAAAGGAAAGGTCAAAGGGCTGGTGCTGGATCTGCGTAATGATCCGGGCGGTCTGCTGACGGGTGCTATCGGCGTGTCTGCGGCATTCCTTAAGCCTGGCGTCAACGTTGTGTCCACCAAATCGCGCATCGATCAGGAGTCTCATGTCTTCAAGGCGAATCCGGCTGATTATGTACACAACGCCAAGGATTATCTGAAAGACCTGCCGTCATGGACAAGAACCGTGCCTATGGTTGTGCTGATCAACGTGGGCTCGGCTTCTGCGTCTGAAATCGTAGCGGGCGCCCTGCAGGATCACAAGCGCGCAACCATTATGGGTAATCGCAGCTTTGGCAAGGGCTCTGTGCAGGTAGTCATGCCGCTGGACGACAATACGGCGCTGAAACTCACAACAGCCCGTTACTTTACGCCATCGGGCCGGTCCATACAGGCAACAGGTATTGTGCCGGACGTGGTCGTGACCGATACAGAAAAAGGTGATCTGTTCAGTTTCCCCAGGGAAGCAGATCTTGCCGAGCATCTGAGCAATGATCAGGCTGGCAAAGACGGAGAGGTCAAGGGAACGACATCGCTCAAATCGGACGAATCGGCCGAAGAACAGGAAGTATTTGAATTTGGCTCGCCGGAAGATTTTCAACTGGCGCAGGCCATCAACAAACTTGAGGGCAAACCCGTCAAGGGCGGTGCACCGGTGGCCGAGAAAACATTGAGCAAAGAAGAGCAACAGGCCGAGAAAAAATCCATTGATGAGACTGCCAAAAAGCCGACCGAGGCAAGTAAGGCAGATGATGGCAAACCCGCGGGAAACGAGCCTGACGACGCGCGTGAACGCGACAAGGCCGAGCCCGCACCGGCAGCACCAGCGGATCGCAAGGCCCCGGCAGACAAGGTCAGTCCTGATGATAAAGCCGGGACTGGGTCAGGAAAATAACAATGGATGACGAGCAGCTGCTGCGCTATGCGCGTCACCTGATGCTGGATGCCATCGGCATCGAAGGTCAGGAGAAGTTGCTGCGCAGTTCCGTACTCATTTTAGGGCTTGGCGGTCTGGGATCGCCGGCTGCCGCATATCTGGCTTCGGCAGGCATTGGTCGCCTCGTGCTGGTCGATGATGACATGGTTGAGCTATCGAATCTGCAGCGCCAGATCATCCATACGACGGATCGCATCGGCCAGAGCAAAGCGGAGTCTGCGCGCAAGGCCATCGAGCAAATCAACCCGCACTGCGTAACGGAAACGATCGTGGAAAGGGTCGATAGCGATCGCCTTGCGGGTTTGCTGCGTGATGTAGATATCGTCGTTGACTGCACCGATAATTTTCATACCCGGCAGGCGATCAACCAGGTTTGCGTGACGCAGGGCAAACCGTTTGTTTCTGCGGCTGCCATCCGTTTCGCAGGGCAGGTTACGGTTTTTGATACACGACACCCTGACTCGCCGTGTTATGCCTGTGTGTTTCCACCTTCAGATAATCTGCAACCTGACAATTGCGCCACGCTGGGCGTCTTTGCGCCGCTGGTGGGCATTATCGGCAGCGTCGAAGCCGCCGAAACCATCAAGACATTGCTGGGTGCCGGAGAGAATTTGCAGGGCCGGCTGATGATGCTGGATGCGCTGAGCATGCAGTGGCAGACGCTGCATCTGGAGCGCAATCCCGACTGTCCGGTCTGCGCTGCCCGCGATCGCGCAGAGTAAATGCGTTCGGCATCATCTGCGATAGAAGAGCGAAGAGCCTCGTTCAGCTTATTCAGTCTGACTCACGTGATTCCAATACCTATCCGGCGTGAGCCAAAAATTCACCCCTCAGCCGCTGGTGTCACTATTTAAGCGTCGGTTTCTCTTCTCAGATTGCACTTGTCATCAGGCAGCGCCTGCAATGTCACCGTCGTGCTGCGCAGTTCATCACGTCTGAAATAATGAATCATTACCTGACTGCCTGCCTGATAGCGATCCAGCAACTTATCCCAGCTGGCGGCTTCAATTTTCAGGCCGTCCAGGGCGACTAGAACATCTCCTGCCGACAAACCGGCAGCATGCGCGGGGCTGCCTTCATAAACCTGGGCAATACCCGGTTCGCCGGCAGCCGTTGCACGTACGACAGCGCCGATACCGGGGGCGCGACGTTCGGCCTGCCATTCAAGGAGCACACCCTGTTTGCGCAGCAGAGACGCCAGTGGCAGATCCTGCGTCTGTCGGGTTGCCACTTCAATAAAATCGCTCAGGTCAACACCTGTTGCCTGTTTCAGCAGCTGAGGGAATTCGTCTTCATCCAGGCCACGCTGGCGCGTCTGGTAAAAGCGGCGTCCGTATTTATTCCACATCAGGCGCATCACATCGTCCAGCGATTTCCTGTTGCGCGTTGCATTGCGAATGCTCAGATCCAGCGCCAGTGCGACCAGTGACCCCTTGGTGTAATAGCTGACGATATTGTTGACCGAACTTTCATCCTGTCGGTAGTAGCGATTCCAGGCGTCAAAGGAACTGTCTGCCACGCTCTGATGCAGACGGCCAGGGCCGCGATGCACATTGCTGACGGTCTTTGCCAGAAGCCGTAGATAGTCCGTTTCCTCCACGACGCCCGCCCGCAGCAGCATCAGGTCATCGTAGTACGAGGTAAAGCCTTCGAATATCCAGAGCAGTGAGGTCAGGTTCGGTCGTGTTAGGTCATAGGGAGCAAAGGCCTGCGGCTTGATCCGCTTGACGTTCCAGGTATGAAAATATTCATGACTGACCAGGCCCAGAAAGCCCGTATAGCCTTCGCTGCGTTCCTCATTGCCGATCACGGGCAGATCGGGGCGAGACGCCACGAGGGCCGTGGAGGCGCGATGCTCCAGGCCTCCATAGTCCTTGCCCGTCACATAGGTCATGAATACATACTTGTCGGCACTGTCCAGAAACGGCGCGCGATGCGTTTCCGGTTCAAAAAAGCGGATCTGCGTCTCGCAGATTTTTGCCGCATCGCGCGCAATGCGTTTGAAGTCCACATTCGGCAGCACGCCAGTGAATACCATCTCATGTTTCGCGCCGCAAGCGGTAAACGTCTCAACATGCGGTGTGCCCATTTCTACCGGATGATCCACCAGAGCGTCATAATCGGGTGCTTCATACAGGCCGAAGCGATGCTCGCGCGTTGGCTGACGTCCCCGGCGTACCGGCCTCAGGCTCGTATAGACGCGCCAGTGAACGGTGTCCGCCCCGGCGGCAATCTCGACCTCACAGGGCTGATTCTCCCGGCCATGAACTTTCAAAAACACGCTGGTGCCATTGAAGAAACCATGCGTCTGGTCAAGGTGCGCGCACCTGACGGACAAATCCCAGGCATAGACGCGATAGCTCAGCGTCAGACGCCGCGAACACGGTGCCACCTGCCAGGTATGGTTGTCAACTTTGGTGATATCCAGCTGTGTGCGTCCTGTTCTGGCCTGCAGGCGATGAATATGCCTGGAAAAATCCCGGATCAGATAGCTGCCCGGAATCCAGGCTGGCAGTGATACCACCTGTCCGCGCCGATCCGGACGGTCAATCGTGACTTCGACATCAAAGTAGTGGGCGGCAGGGTCTGCGGGGGTAATTCTGTATAAGACGTGAGGCATGCGTGCTCGATCATTCTGAGGATTAACCCGACAACTATAGCAAAAACCGGAGGTTTGTCGTTTTTGCGTCATTCAATGGCTACAATATTTGACACAATGTCAGTTATGCCGGGCGGTGTGGAACAAGCCGCAACTGCCCTCAATCAGATCATCCGGAGACCCAAGCATGTCAGAAGAATTTGTCGTATCCCGTATTGAAGGCGCTGTTGGCGTCATCACTATCAACCGCCCGAAAGTGCTCAATGCGCTGAGCAACGAAGTTATGCATTCCCTTAGCGAGGCGCTGCTGGCGCTGCAGGGAGACGACAGCATCAATGTGATCGTACTCACAGGGTCTGAAAAGGCCTTTGCGGCGGGGGCGGATATTGCCGCCATGAAAGGCTGGGACTACATGGATGTGTACAAGAGCAATTACATCTGCGGCGAATGGGAAACCATCAAGAACGTCATCCGCAAGCCGGTGATTGCTGCGGTGTCCGGTTACGCGCTGGGCGGCGGCTGCGAGCTGGCCATGATGTGCGACATGATTTACGCTGCTGAAAACGCAAAATTCGGTCAGCCTGAAATCAAGCTTGGCACCATTCCCGGCCTTGGCGGTACACAGCGGCTGACGCGTGCCATTGGCAAGGCCAAAGCCATGGACCTGGTACTTACCGGTCGCATGATGGATGTTAAAGAAGCGGAAAGTGCCGGCCTGGTTGCCCGTGTGCTTCCGGTAGAAGGCTTCCTGGAAGAGGTCATCAAAATTGCCCAGGGTATGGCAGGAATGTCACAAACCGCGCTCATGATGGCCAAGGAATGTGTCAATGTTGCACAGGAAACAACACTTGAGCAGGGACTGTTGTTCGAACGTCGTGTGTTTCACGCAACGTTCGCCACGCAGGACCAGAAAGAGGGCATGGATGCCTTCGTGAACAAGCGTGCGCCGGCCTTCAAGAATATGTAAGAAATCGTCCCCGCAGCTTGCCTGTGACTTGAAATTTACGATATACTCCCATGGCTTAACTGAATGCTAAAAACCGTTATGAACGGCGCGGGGGCAATACCATGAAACTAGCGGGTGCCATCCCACAAAGTCGTACGAAGCATTTGCCGGAAGACCGGAATCAGCAGCCCGACGCATCACAAAATGCGACTGTTGCTGATAACCAACACGCCACTGTGGGAAAGAGCGCGCCGGCAATGTCAGAAAAGCCACACGAAACGCCACGAGAAGCGCGTCCATTAAGCCTGACTCCAGAAGAGCGGGCCAGAATGAACGCAAGGGCGGCGAAAGGCCTGGTGAATCTGGTGCTTGCGCAATCAGCATTATTGCTGCTTGCGGTACTGGCAAGCTGGGGCATAGCCGGGGGGTATGCGGCGCTATCCGCGCTGGCTGGAGGGCTGGTCTATCTGATCCCGTCCTCATTTGCATCCCTTCATATGCTCGTAAAGATATACAGTCAGGCAAACGCCGGAGCGCTTACGTTCTTCTGGACGCAGGCGCTGAAAATCGGCGGAACCCTCGCGCTGCTGGCACTGGTTGTCAGGTTCGGGGGAGCCTATCTGGTCTGGCCTGCGCTGCTGATCGGACTCGTTGTTGTGTTGAAGGGGTATGTCCTGCTGCTTGTGTTGAATAAACTCAAATAGCCGGCGTAAATGGGATAAATCAGAATGCAGCCTGAAGCAGGCTGCGAATTTGGAGTACGTACTAAATGGCTGCACCTGCCGAAGTATCGCCTCAGTCAGCTTATGTCCAGCATCACCTGGCACATCTGAACAACACAGGTCATCCTCAAACCAGCATTCTGGATATGAGCGTCATCAACTATGACTCCGTATTCTGGTCTCTGGCCATGGGTCTGGTTGTCGTATTCCTTCTGTGGCTGGCCGCGCGTCGCGCCACCTCCGGCGTTCCAGGCCGTTTTCAGGCTGGCGTTGAAATGGTCGTCGATATGGTCAACGATCAGGCCAAAAGTATTGTTCATAACGAAGTCTCCCGCAAATTCATTGCCCCACTTGCGCTGACCGTTTTCCTCTGGGTTGCGCTCATGAATGCGCTTGACCTTATTCCGGTGGATCTGCCCGGCGCTATTTTCGGATGGCTGGGTCTGGCCGGTGATCATCATGAACACGGTCCCCTCTATTACCATCGCATTCTTCCTACGGCTGACCTGAACGTTCCTATGGGAATGTCACTGGCCGTGCTGCTGCTGTCGTTCTACTACGGTATCAAAATCAAAAGCCCAGGCGGTTTCGTGAAAGAGCTGTTCACAGCACCTTTCCACGCACATGGCTTTGCGGCTGTTCTGCTGTCGCCCTTCAATCTGTTGCTCAATATTATCGAATACGCTGCCAAAACCGTTTCACTGGGTATGCGGCTGTTCGGTAACATGTTCGCCGGTGAGCTGCTGTTCATGCTGATCGCCCTGCTGGGTGGTGCGTGGACCGGTTTCTCCGCAATGAATATCGGGCTTGGCATTGGCCAGGTTCTGGCGGGATCCATCTGGGCTATTTTCCATATCCTGATCATCCTGCTCCAGGCCTTTATTTTCATGATGCTGACACTGGTGTATCTGGGTCAGTCGCATGAAGGCCACTAAGGTTTCGTCATAGCAGAGTCTGTTATGCCGTAGAGGGTAGGCCGGGAAAGATATGTACCGGTTTACCATTTTTTAAGCAGTAAATTTTTCCATCTTTAAATTGTTTTAGGTTCATAACCACAAGGAGTTGTCATGACCACAGCAGCTTTCGTTGCTCTTGCTTGCGCTTTCATCATCGGCCTGGGCGCTATCGGTGCGTGTATCGGTATCATGGGCGGTAAATACCTCGAAGCATCCGCTCGTCAGCCAGAACTGATGAACGTTCTGCAAACTAAAATGTTCTTGTTGGCTGGTCTTATCGATGCTGCGTTCCTGATCGGTGTTGGTATCGCCATGCTGTTCGCGTTTGCAAGCCCATTTGGTGCCTGATAGCAAGACGTAAGGCCATCTTCGGATGGTGGTGAACAAGATGGAATAGCGAACCCTGAATCTTTCAGGGTTCGCCAATGACAAAAGTTCAAGTAAATTTCAGGATTTCGCCCAGGCGAAACCGCCCATTATTGAAGGGAAACGACCGTGAATTTAAACGCGACGCTCTTTTTCCAGACGCTCGTTTTTTT
>JAFAGQ010000288.1 GCA_023422555.1 Pseudomonadota bacterium | reverse complement strand
TCAACACAGATTTTAACAATGTAGCCCCTGATAAAACGTTATCATTAAGGCAATTACGTCTATAAATATCACTAATTGCAGCGAGCTGAAATGAGTCTGTCCTCGAAAACCCTTCTGGATGCATTGCGGTCTGTGGAAGACTCTGATACCGGATTGCCAGTGGTTCCTACGTTGAAGGAGTCCGATATTACGGTGACGGGATCCGAAGCGGTAATACGGGTTGAGCCAGGCTACATCACAGACGCAGCAGGCAAAGCGGCACTGACGCAGCAGCTTGAAGAGGCCGCCCTGTCGGTGGGCGCGCAGCGTGTCACGCTTCAGTTCAGTGACACCGTCAAGGCTCATGCCGTGCAAAGTGGCTTAAAGCCGATACCGACGATAAAAAACATTATTGCCGTGGCCTCCGGAAAAGGGGGCGTGGGCAAAAGCACAACCAGTGCCAATCTGGCGATTGCGCTGGCTCAGTCCGGCGCCCGGGTGGGTATTCTGGATGCCGATATTTACGGTCCCAGCCAGCCTTTGATCATGGGAGTCTCGGGCAAGCCGGTGTCCAATGACGGCAAAACCATGGAGCCGCTACGTGCGCATGGCGTGTCCGTCAATTCCATAGGTTTTCTGATCGAAGCGGATTCACCCGCGATCTGGCGCGGGCCCATGGTGACACAGGCGCTGGAGCAGTTGCTGCGTCAGACCAACTGGCCCGATATCGATTATCTAATTGTTGATATGCCGCCAGGAACGGGTGATATTGCGCTGACACTGGCGCAAAAGGTGCCGGTAGTGGCAGCTATTATTGTGACAACACCGCAGGATATCGCGCTGCTGGATGCGCGCAAGGGACTGCGTATGTTCCAGAAAATGAATATACCCATTCTGGGCGTGGTAGAGAATATGGCAATGCATATCTGCTCAAACTGCGGACATGCCGAAGCCATTTTTGGGGAGGATGGCGGCAAGCGCATGGCGGCCGAACTAGAGGTGCCATGGCTGGGCGCCTTGCCGCTGGCGCGCAGTATTCGCGAACAGACCGACGCCGGTACGCCAACCGTTGTCTCGGATGCGGGCAGCGAAGCAGCAAAGCTGTATCGCGATCTGGCTCGCCGCGTTGCCATGGCCGTGGCCGCGCTGCCAAAAGATATGGCCGGCCGCTTCCCTTCCGTGGTGGTTGAAAACCTGAAGAAATAGAGACGCTCAAGTGGACCGATGCGATTGAAAAAGGTTTGTTTTCTTACAACTGTATTATTTTTGGCCAGCTTCGGTCAGGTTTCGGCACAAAAGCCGGAAGTGATTGTTGATCCCAGCGGATTGGGTCCGGAGGCGCTGGATGCCGTGAACAAAGGGCTGTCTGCCGTGGTTCGCATGGCAGATGATCAGGACTCCGGTGAAGCCGACCGGATTCGTCGCAAGGCCCGTGAAGCCGTGATTTCTGCGCTTGCCACTCGCGGCTATTTTGCACCCGACGTGACGCTGGAAGTGGGCGAAGACATAGGCGGGGAAACCTGGGATATTTCGATCGATCCTGGTGAAATTTCCAAGGTCAAATCGGTTACCAATAATTTTACCGGCAGTATTGCCACCCCACGATTTACAGACCGGGTGGCGCAGCTGCGCAAGGATTGGGGTCTGCCGGTAGGCAAGGATTTCATCAACGAGCAATGGAGCAATGCAAAGTCTTCCATGCTCGATGGCGTGGCTGCCAACGACTTTTATCTGGCACGCATGACGCATTCCCAGGCCGTGGTCAATCCGGAAACCTCTACGGTAGAGACGGAAACCACCGTGGACAGTGGCCCCGCCGTGACATTGGGCCATACTGAAGTCATCGGCCTGCGCCGGGTGCCGGACAGCATTATTCGACGCTACATCAAATACACACCAGGACAGCGTTTCTCTCAGGATCAGCTCGATACCTGGCAGCAGCAGATTCAATCGACCAATTTCTTTCGTGGCGCCTTTGTGACGCTGAAGAAACCGCCGGGTGATGAGATCTACACGCAGGACTCGGCAGAACTGCCGGTGGCCGTTCGCGTGAACGAAGCGCCAGCGCGGCAACTGGCGGGTTCGCTGGGCTTTGATGATTCTGTCGGCCCGGGCGCCGAGATTCTGTATAAGCAGAACGTGGTGTTCAATCAGCCGCTGATTATGGAAACGGGCGCTGCTGTCAATGCCAAACTCCAGCGCGCTTATCTGGATTTTCATCTGCCCCCCAATCTGGATGGCAGTAAAGATAGTGTGGGTGTCATGTTCCGCCATTCTGATATCCAGAATGAAGATGTGATGCGCTATGCCATCGGCTGGAAACGCAAGCTGGAATTCAAGCTGGATGAAGCCAGCCGGGTGGAATATGAATCCAACTGGGGGGTGCTGGCCGCCTATGATTCGGTCAAACGCGAAGGTGAGGAACGCTATCGCCTGCCTTCAATGGTGGCAACCTGGGATCTGCTGCGCCGCGATGTGGACAGCAAATATGATCCGCGTGAAGGCAATCTGATTGCCCTGGGCCTGGGTGCCGGTGTGACGCTAGATAAAGGCGAACCCTTCAGTCGCGCAGGCTTGCGGGCGCAGCAATGGTGGCCCATAGGCCGGCGCGACGTCTTTACTGTTCGCGGTGAGGTGGGTCAGGTGTTTGGTGCCAAGGATATGCGAATTCCTGATGACTTCGGCTATCGCACAGGCGGCGCGCGCACCATTCGCGGCTATAAATACAATGCCATCGGTAAGACTGCCGGCGATGCTGTCGTAGGTGATCGTTCTCTCGCGGTCATGAGCGTGGAATACATGCGCTATTTTGATGATCGCTTTGGTATGGGTGTGTTTGTGGATGCCGGTGATGCGGCGGAATCTTTCGGTGATATGCGACTGAATATTGGTTATGGCGTAGGGG
>JAFAGQ010000264.1 GCA_023422555.1 Pseudomonadota bacterium | reverse complement strand
AATCAGACTGGAGAGTTGTGTCATAACCGGATTGTGTTGAATGTCAATTGAAGGGACCGCGTGTTTTTTCCGCGATGATGGTGTATTGTAAATGTTTGCCTGTCGCAGTGGTGTCCGCCAGCCTTTGCGACGGACGTTTATTTCCCGGAGTTTTTCGAACCATGTCCAGCTCTTCAGAACGACTGCAGCAATTGCGTGTTGCAATGGTTGCACAACATCTTGACGCTTATCTCATTCTTTCGGCCGATCCGCATCAGTCCGAATACCTGCCCGACTACTGGCAGGGGCGTCGCTGGCTCAGTGGCTTTACCGGCTCAGTGGGCACCGTTGTGATTACGTCTGATTTTGCCGGCATCTGGGTGGATTCAAGGTATTGGGAGCAGGCGAAAAAGCAGTTGCAGGGCAGCGGGATTAGGTTAATGAAGCTTGGGCACGCCGATGTGCCGGGTGTCAATAAATGGCTTGAAAAACATTTGCCGGCTGGCGCGGTCGTGGGTGTGGACGGACATGTACTCAGTCTGAAGTCTGCCAAAGACCTGCAGGAGTCGCTGGCATGTTGCCAGGCGACACTGCGCACCGATACCGATTTGCTTTCGGCCATCTGGTCAGACAGACCCGCGCTGCCACAGTCTGCGATTGTTGAACATGTTGCACCGTTTGCTGTGCGCAGTCGCAGACAGAATCTTCAGGATATCCGGGAGGTCATGTCTACTGAAGGCGCGCAATGGCATCTGATCTCATCGCTCGATGATATCGCCTGGGCACTGAATCTGCGCGGCGCGGATGTCTCCTATAACCCCGTGTTCCTGTCACATTTGCTGATAGGAGCGGATAGTGCCGTTCTGTTCGTGAACAAGTCCCGAATCAGTCCTGAACTTATTGCAAGGCTGGCTGCAGACGGGGTTACGCTATCTGACTATGATGCCATTCGTGGCGCGCTGGCTGCTTTGCCTCAGCAGGCCAGCCTGCTGGTGGATCCTGCCCGTGTCACGGTTGGATTGCTGGGCGAGGCGCCATCAGTGAAACGCATTGAAAAACTCAATCCGTCGCAGCGCTTCAAGGCAATCAAAAACACAGATGAAATCAACAATGTGCGGGAGGCCATGGCGCAGGATGGAGCGGCGCTGTGCGAATTCTTTGCCTGGTTCGAGGCGGCAATGACAAAGGGCGAGGAGGTAACCGAGCTGACCATTGATGAGCAGATTACCGCAGCGCGCGCCAGACAGCCGCATTTTGTTTCTCCCAGTTTTTCCACCATTGCAGGCTTTAATGCCAACGGTGCGATGCCACATTACGCGGCCACAGCGGAAGCGTTCTCACAGATTCAGGGCGATGGTTTGCTGCTGATTGATTCGGGGGGTCAATACCTGAATGGCACAACAGATATCACGCGCGTTGTGCCGGTAGGAAACATCAGCGATGATCACAAACGTGATTTCACCCTGGTTCTGAAGGGCATGATTGCGCTTGCCAATGCCATCTTTCCCGAAGACTATCCGGCGCCGTTGCTCGATACACTGGCGCGGGCACCGCTATGGGCGCATCTATTGGATTTTGGTCATGGCACGGGACACGGCGTGGGTTACTTCATGAACGTTCACGAAGGCCCGCAAATGATTTCCCACCGGGCCTATCGTTTTCCGGATACGGAAATGAAAGCAGGCATGATTACGTCGGACGAACCCGGTCTTTATCGTCCTGGACAGTGGGGGATTCGAATTGAAAATCTGATTTGTGCCGTGCCAGCCGGACAGTCCGAGTTTGGTCGTTATCTGAAGTTTGAGACGCTGACGCTATGCCCGATAGACACACGCTGCATAGATGTCTCGCTACTGGATGACCAGGAGATTGACTGGCTGAATCAGTATCACGAAGTGGTTCGTGAACGCCTGGCGCCGCGGGTTTCCGGCGATGCGCTCGCATGGCTGAAACAGCGAACCGAGGCCATCTGAGATCGAATAATCGGGCCGGGAGTCGCGTGCATTTACCAGACCTTGTGTGGATCATTCATGTTGCGCGCCGTGCCTGCCTCCCCCAGCAACGGGGGAGTGCAGAAGACGGGACGATCTCGAATTGTAGAGTCGGTTGCTGAGCTTTTAACAGAGATACGCGCGTGCTTCTCGCCAGTCAATCAATGAGAAAAAGTCTTAAGGCCGCGCGGGCGATCCTCTTTGAAGTTTACATTTGCCCCATGGCGTATTGAACCATCAGGCTGCTGACGGAAACCGCCATCCAGACCAGAAAGCCCAGAAGAATCGGACGGGGGCCGGTTGCAAAGATCTTGCGTAAGTCCGCAGAAAGGCCCACTGCGGTCAGGGCAATCACGATCAGGAATTTGGCTGCTACGTTCAGCCATTCCAGCATGACGTCCGGCAGGATCCCTGTACTGCGAATCAAGGATGCAACCAGGAACCAGATAATGAACCATGGGAAGATCTTAGCCAGGCTGACAGACTGCGCTCCCTGTTTGCGATTGCGCATGCCAACCAGTACCACCAGGAACAGGCAGATGGGAATAATCAGCGTGGCACGGGTCAGTTTGACAATGGTGGCAAAATCACCGGCAGCATGGCTGTAGGCATAACCCGCAGCAACAACCGAAGAGGTATCGTTGATTGCAGTGCCTGCCCACATGCCGAAGCCGTAGTCGGTCAATCCCAGCATATGGCCCAGCGCCGGAAAGATAAGAACAGCCACAATATTGAACAGAAAGATTGTGGAAATGGCGAAGGCGGTGTCGTGTTCAGAGGGTTTCAGGATAGGCGTGACCGCCGCAATGGCAGAGCCGCCGCAAATGGCAGTTCCCACACCAATAAGCACAGTGAGGTCTGAGGGCGTGCGCAGCAACCGGCCCAGCAGCCAGGCGCTGACAAACGCAACCGTTATAGTAACCAGCGTCACGGCAAGTGATTCTCCGCCGGTTGACATGACCTGAGTAAAGCTGAGGCCAAATCCCAGCATGATAATGGAGAACTGCAGGATTTTTTTAGATGAGAACGTCACGCCGGGCTGCAGTGTGGCATGCATGCCCATAGTGCTACGATAGATAATTCCAAAAAGAATGCCGAATACCGGCCCACCGATAATAGGTAATGCATTCCCAGCCAGCTCTGCCACCAGGGCCAGGGCAACCGAGAGCAGCAGGCCTGGCCAGATGGAGTTTCTGCGAGGACGGGCAGCGCCAGCGCCTGTCGCTGGTGGTGGAGCGACGGTGCCGGCGGCAGTGGACACGGCGTAGGTGGGGGTGGCTGACAGTGACATAATATATGTAATATCCATTAGCTTATTACTGATAGATATAGATCATAGGCATCTATATGGTATAAGTAAAGTTACAATACTTTATAACTAGAATAAGGAAAACTGATGGC
>JAFAGQ010000243.1 GCA_023422555.1 Pseudomonadota bacterium | reverse complement strand
GGTCACTTCGTGCAGCAAATGCCGGTCGATGTACAGCAAACAGGTGCCATCGTCTTCCTGGTGCACCACATGGGCGTCCCAGAGTTTGTCATAAAGGGTCTGAGCCAAAATATTCTCCTGAGAATTCTGATTGCCGGTTGCACTGAACCGGCACGACAACGCTGCGAGCCGGCCATTTCACCGGTGTCGCATGCCATAACCGTATTATGGTCAAATTCGCAATCTTAACAAGGCCATATATTATACTGGTATCAATACTACTATATTGACTCGCCGCCCCGGAAATGCCAGCCGGCATCGCTGTGAGGTCCGACTGTGGCATTGCCGCCAATCCTGCCCGCCTGCCTCAAACTTTTACCCGTAATATGAGTAGAATAGGCAGATCAACGAGGCAACTTAGTTATTAGAGACAACCCCAAGACAGAATCCCGCAAGATGGCTGCGGGATTCTGCGAATGTGGCACAGCAACAATGTACGCTACACTCGGGGGTCAGCAATCTTCATTCTCATTATTATAAATTCATGATTACCTTAAACGAAACACACCAGACGGATCTCTCCAGCTGGGTAGACAGCGCCAACGTAGCAGGCAATGGGTTCCCCATTCAGAATCTTCCC
Organism: Pseudomonadota bacterium; assembly: GCA_023422555.1. GTDB lineage: Bacteria > Pseudomonadota > Gammaproteobacteria > Burkholderiales > Burkholderiaceae_B > Advenella. The sequence continues at coordinate 4,112 of JAFAGQ010000243.1, read as the reverse complement.
TTTGCATCCTTTCGCAGACGAGGTTCCGGCGAAGCATTTCGTCCTGGCGTTGGTATCGGCGATCAGATCGTTGATCTGTCACGCCTCTCAGACCTGAATCTGTTCACCGACAAGGCCCAGGAAGCACTTGAAGCGTGCCGTGCAATACAACTCAATGGCCTGATGGCTTTGGGTCAGCCTTACTGGTCTGCGCTGCGTCTGGCCTTGTCGCAAGCCCTGCGTACCGGCTCTGCCCACGAAGAGGCCATTCGCCCCTTGCTGGTTGCCCAGGACGAAGCAGAGTTCATTACCCCATCACGCATTGGCGACTACACAGACTTTTATATCTCGGTTCATCACGCAACAGCTATCGGTAAACAGTTCCGTCCGGATAATCCATTACTGCCCAATTACAAGTGGGTTCCTATCGGCTATCACGGACGCGCCTCCAGTATCGGCGTATCGGGCCAGGCTTTCCCCCGCCCCGTCGGTCAGACCAAGCCGCAAAACGAAGGCGATGCGCCAGAATTCGGACCCTGCAAACGGCTCGACTATGAACTCGAACTGGGCATCTTTATCGGCGAAGGCAACGAACAGGGCCATCGAATTGATATCGAGCAGGCAGAAAAGCACATTTTCGGATTCTGCATTCTGAATGACTGGTCTGCTCGCGACATACAGGCGTGGGAATATGCTCCACTGGGCCCTTTCCTGTCCAAAAACTTTGCATCCACGATATCACCATGGGTGGTTACCCTGGAAGCATTGGAACCCTTCCGCGCGGCGTTTTCCCATCCCGCAGATGATCCGCAGCCCCTGCCTTATCTGGCCTCAGCAGCCAACGAAGAAGGCGGCGCCTACGACATTCAGCTGGAAGTGCAAATCACTACACAGCAATCCCGCGATAGCAGCCAGAAGCCTTACACTCTGTCCACCAGTAATTTCAAGGAAGCCTACTGGACGGCATCACAGCTGATTGCCCACCACACCGTGAATGGCTGCAATCTGCAACCGGGTGATCTTTTTGGTACCGGTACGTTGTCGGGCCCCGAAGGGGCACAGGCCGGCTCCATGCTTGAACTGTCTGCCGCGGGTAAAAATCCCATCACCCTGCCCTGGGGTGAATCACGCAGTTTCCTGGAAGATGGAGACGAAATCATTATCAAAGCGGTCTGCCAGAAAGAGGGATACCCGACCATTTCCTTTGGCCAGGCCAGTGGTACGGTTCTGAAAGCCAATATGTTTCGTCAACAGCGATAGGCGCGCTGCTGCAAAGCGTGATCAATCAGAATCAGTGCCAGCAGTGCTTCTGCAATGGGTGTTGCGCGAATCCCGACGCAGGGATCGTGCCTGCCCAACGTCTGAACCATCACTGGCTCTCCAGCGCGATTGATGGAACGTCGCTCAATGCGAATGCTTGACGTGGGCTTGATGGCCAGTGACACCGTAATGTCCTGACCTGTGGAAATACCACCAAGTATGCCGCCCGCATGATTGCTCAGATAACCCTCAGGTGTGAGTTCATCCCCATGCTCGGAGCCGCGCTGACTCACGCTGTCGAAACCGGCACCAATGGAAACGCCTTTGACGGCATTCAGACCCATCATTGCATATGCAATATCTGCATCCAGCCTGTCGTATAGCGGCGCCCCCAGTCCGGCAGGCAACTCGTGTGCCACTACCTCTATGCGTGCACCAATTGAATCTCCGTCCTTGCGCAACTGATCCATATAAGCCTCCAGCTCCGGAACCACCGTGGCGTTGGGCGCATAGAACGGATTGTTGGGAACCTCATCCCATGACTGGAACGGAATTTGTATCGGCCCGAGCTGGCTCATATAACCGCGAATCAGCGTTCCGTACGTTTCCCTGAGCCACTTTTTGGCGATCGCTCCGGCAGCTACCGTGGGTGCGGTCAGCCTGGCGGAAGAACGCCCGCCGCCTCGCGGATCACGAACACCATACTTTTGCCAGTAGGTGCGATCGGCATGTCCTGGACGAAAGGTATCGGCAATGGCTGAATAATCTTTGCTGCGCTGATCCTGATTGCGAATCAGCAGGCCGATGGCCGTGCCGGTCGTTTTTCCCTCATACACGCCGGACAGAATCTCTACAGTATCGGGTTCCTGGCGCTGAGTCACGTGGCGCGACGTGCCGGGCCGGCGGCGGTCCAGTTCAACCTGGATATCTTCTGCAGACAGCGACATGCCTGCCGGGCAGCCATCCACCACACAACCGATGGCGGGTCCGTGAGATTCACCAAAATTGGTAACCGAAAAAAGTTTGCCTAATGTATTGCCCGACATATCAAATCCAGATTAATAATGACCCGCGCCTGCTCCAGCCGAAAAGGCGCTCAGGATGAAGTACAGAAGAATACCAGAAACCGTGCGCAGACAAGGCACCCACCACCAGACAGGAGCAGTTTTCAGGACGAGCAACTGACTTCAAGTTCCCTGCCCCATTCGGGCGGCATCTCTGCATAGTGTTCCATGCCTGGGTGTTCCGTGAAAGGATCGCGCAGAACCTGCAGCAACGCATCAATCACGCTGACATCGCCTTTTTCCGCGGCCTGTATGGCCTCTTCAGCCAGGTAATTGCGCAGCACATACAGGGGATTGACGCGGTTCATACGGTCAATGCGTGTTTGTGCATCCTGGGAATCCTGCGCCAGCCGCTGACGGTACTGCTGCAGCCACTCATCCAGCCGGGTCGTGTCCCGAAACAGACTGCGCAACAGATCCTCGTTATTGTCTATCTGGGCAAGGTAGCGAAAACTCAGGGTGAAATCGGCAGCCTGTTCATGCAGAGCACGCCACCATCCGTCGATCAGTTCATCGTCTCCCTCTTTCCATTCGACCAGACCGAGTTTGGCCACCAGGCGTTCCCGATAGGCAGAGATGAAAAGGCCCTCATACCGCTCCAGTCTGGATTTGAGTCTTTCGGGGTCGGCACCCAGTGCCACAAAGCAGTTAGCAAAGCGATACAGATTCCACAAGCCGACAGAAGGCTGCGCATTCCAGGCATATCGACCCTGCGTATCAGTATGATTGCAGACGTGATTGATGCGGAACGCATCCATGAATCCGTAAGGACCGTAGTCCAGCGTCAGTCCCAGCACTGACATATTATCGGTGTTCATCACACCATGATTGAAGCCCACCGACTGCCAGGCGGCCATCAGACTGGCTGTACGTGCAACGACAACATCCACAAAGGTTTCGATCACGTCGTTCAGCGAATGATCGTCATCTTCCATCGGAACCTCGTCCGCCAGGAAATGACTGATAACGTAATCCAGCAGTTCGCGCAGACGCTCGGTATCTTTGGCGGCATACCAATGCTCAAACGAGCCAAATCGCACAAACGACGGAGCGACACGCGCCACAATTGCCGCTGTTTCAACGGTTTCCCGATAGACCGGATCGTCAGAAGCCACCAGACACAGGGCCTGAGTCGTGGGAATGCCCAGACCGGTCATTGCCGCGCTGGCCAGATACTCCCGCACGGACGAACGCAGTACCGCACGCCCATCTCCCATACGTGAATAAGGTGTTCTGCCCGACCCTTTCAGTTGTATCTCCCAGTCTGCCGGTTCGCCGTTCTCATTCCGGCCATGAACTGCTCCCAGCAGATGCGCACGACCGTCCCCCAGCTGTCCTGCCCAGACGCCGAACTGGTGGCCACTATAGACCGCAGACAGCGTGACGCCGCCAGGCAGCTCTGCATTGCCGGACATGACAGACAGAAATTCTGGTGATTGCGCCTGCGCTGTCGACAGTCCCAGCAGTTTGAGCACGTCAGGATTGACGTGCAGAAGCCTGGGATCGGTCAGACCCTGGGTTTTCAGCCGCGTATAAAAGGCGGAAGAAAGTGAAGCGAATGTATTGCTGACCTGCAGATTATCAAGTGACATGGATTACCTTGCTTTCTTGGCGCGTTTAGCTGCCTGCTTGGCGGGTCGCACATAGAGAATGGCAGCCAGAAAGAAAATCAACGACAGAATGGTTTCGATTGCGCCAAGCATGGACGACGTCCTGCTTACGTCAGAGTACCAGCGCACAACACCTTCCGTAAAATAAAGCAGTACCAGCATAGAAGACCATTGAAGGGTGTACAGATTCCCCTTATAG
>JAFAGQ010000241.1 GCA_023422555.1 Pseudomonadota bacterium | reverse complement strand
TTGATTGTAAGCTAACTGTCGCCATCATGACATTCTATGATTTTCTAGGGTAAGTCCTATGTCAACTTTTTCCGCCGATGCAGCGCAGTGGTTTGCCCTGCTTGCGCCCGAGCATCAGAAGCGTGTTCTGCAGGACATCAGCGTTGTGCATTATGGCAGCGGCGCGCTCATTGCACGCAAGGGCGAAAGCGCAGATCACTGGATCGGCGTGATGGACGGCCTGATCCGCATTTCTGTGGGCAACGCAGACGGCAAGGTGGCTTCGCTTACCGGCATCCCCACAGGCGGCTGGCTCGGAGAAGGCAGTATCCTGAAAAAAGAAAGCCGCAAGTACGATATTGTTGCGCTGCGTGACTCCTATGTTGCCAGGCTGCCTTCGCGCACCTTTGAATGGCTGCTGGATAACAGCATTCCCTTTAACCGCTATCTGCTGGATCTGCTCAACGAACGGGTGGGACAGTTTATCGGGCGTGCAGAACACGACCGGCTGCTGAATGCCGACGCCCGCGTTGCCCGATGTCTGGCCGAGCTGTTCAACCCACTGCTGTATCCGGGTCTGAAGCAGCGTCTTGCCATTACCCAGGAAGAAATGGGTTACCTGGCCCGGGTGTCGCGCCAGCGCGCCAATCAGGCACTCAAAAAACTGGAAGCCGAAAAGCTGCTGAAAGTGGAATATGGTGCGGTTTGTGTGCTGGATCTGGAAGGGCTGCGGCGTTACGGCGCCTGAACCGGCGGCCGCGCGCCGAACAGTGCCGAGCCGATGCGCAGTTCTGTTGAGCCCTCTTCGATAGCCAGCGCAAAGTCTGAACTCATTCCCATCGACAGCACGGGCAGTGCCACGCCCAATGCCTGCTGCGCCTGGTCACGCAGTTCACGCACCTGGGCAAAACAGGCACGAATGCGCGCTTCGTTGTCTGTGTTTTCCGCCACGGTCATAAACCCTCGCAGGCGCAGCGTGTCGTATCCGCTAATGGCTTTTACGAAGTCGGGCACCTCGGCGGGCGACATTCCGGTTTTGCTGTCCTCGTCGCTCGATTTGACCTGGATCAGCACGTCCAGCTTGCGGGCGGCCTGCTGCAGACGCTTATCAAGAGCCTGAGCCAGATCCATCCGGTCCAGCGACTGCACTTCGCTGGCATAGCGAACCACATCCTTGACCTTATTCGTCTGCAGATAACCAATCACCACCCATTCAATCGCGGAATCGTTCAGTGCCAGCGCCTTTTCCTTCAGTTCCTGTACGCGGTTCTCGGCAAAGCGCGTCTGTCCCAGTGCCATGGCCTGACGCACCACCTCGTGACCGAAGGTCTTGGTCACTGGCAGAATCGAGACCGAATCCGGCGAACGACCTGCTTTTTCGCAGGCTACGCGTACCTGTTCCTTAACGGTGGCAAACTGTACTGCCAGACTCATTGTTCACTCCTGTTGATGTTGCCGGTTGATCGTCGCCTGTTATTGCTGCCTGACACGGATAAGTGCAGCAGGACATGTTCATGTTTGCGCTTCGGAGCCGGATCCCGCAGCCGCATAGTCCGCGCGCAGTCGCCTGAACGCCCGCATGACATGCGCAGGTCGCAGCAAAATGCGCCAGTAACGATCTCGCAGACGTCCTCCGGGAATATACCATGGCGAAACAATACGGGACAGGCTCCACGCCGGACGCCAGGCGCGGGTGCGCTTCATGCGCCCGGTCAGGGTCAGCACGGGAATGCCGACAGACGAAGCCAGATGGCCAATACCCGATTCATTACCGATAAACCAGCCTGACTCATGGATATAACGCGCAACGCCGTCCAGACCCGCGTTTTCCGGCAGCAGGGCATTCTGCTGTGTGACCCATTCCCAGTCGGGACGCTCATCCGGCGAAACAATAAAGGCGGGCGCAAAACCGCTACGCACCAGTCGGCGCGCCAGAGCCCGAAAATGTTCGGGCGCCCAGCAGCGCAAGGCGCCGGTAGAGGTGGGATGCAGAGCCACGCGCATGGGATAGCGATTTTTCTGCAGACCGGCAGGAACCACCATGCCATTGCCATGTGTGCTGTCCGGCAGTCCGAAGCGATCCCGACAGAAATCACGCATCTGAAAGGCCTTGATAAACTCCTTGCCCGTGACCACCACATGTTCATCATAGATCAGGGCGTCCGCGTGATATTTCTTCAGATCAAACGGCCATCCCGGATGCATTTGAATGGCCCTGTCAAAACCGGCCAGGGCGTCCTGTGCTTCGTGCTCCTGCAATGAGCGATGAATAGCAAAGCCCGGAAACCACTCCCGAAGCTGCCAGATATAGTCTCCAAAAACGGAAACTTCATGACCATGGAGGCGGAAATTATTGGCGATCACCATCATGAGCAAGGAATCGCCCAGACGAGGCGCCATCAGAATGGCGACTTTTTGTTGTTGCATAACTGCTTCCCTATCCCCCCTTTGGGGACAACGACGTTTTTATCATTTTTTTGCCAGCTTTCAGGTAAACCCAGGGGAGCCAGTCTTCCCCTTTATCTGTCAAGACCCCGAATGCGTGTGGAAAGCGCCAGATAAACCGCCACCATCACCGTGTAAAAACCCATCGTCCGCAAACCGCGGAACATCAGTTCGGTAAGACCGAAGATCGCGAAACCGACACAGACCGCAGCCCCCATTGCCGCGTATGTTCGCAATTCTTCATTGGTCGTACGCAGCATCCGCTTGAGGAAAACGGCAGCAGGCGCAAAATACAGCAAAAACAGCCCAATAACACCAAAAATCCCGTAACTGCTCAAAGCCTGCAACCAGTCGTTATGCGGCTCACCCCATTGGTTGGCAACAGCCTTGGAAACGAGACCCCGCTCCACGCCCTCGGTTTTCATGAATTCCGAGAAGTACCCGTTAGAGCCCGAACCGAAAATCGGATCCTTCTCCCAGATGGCAATGGTTGAGCGCCACAGTTGCAGGCGAATACATACCGACGAAAACTCAGTGCTGTTCGTAGTAATGCACTCCTTCAGTTCCTGCTCACCTAGTAGTACCCTGTCCTTGATGCCCGGCACTGTCAGCGTTACCACCGCAGCCAGAATCAGCCCCACCACGAACACGCCAGCCAGTTTCATGCGATTGTTTTCCCGCAAATGAATCAGCACGCCGAACAGAAGAAAAAATGGCACAGCCACCCATCCGCTACGGGTCTGGGTCAGCACAAACGCGGCAATTCCCAGCAAGCCAAGCACGATCTTGAGAATTTTCTCCAACCGTGCGTAAGGCGTGTAGGTCACATTACAGGAATAAAGCGTAAGAACGCTGAGCAGAAATGTCAGATCACCATAGCCGACAGCATTGTAGACGGCACTGGTCTCGGGCCGGATAAAGTCGGGAAGCGACAGATCCACGATAAAGCCAATGGCAAACATCAACCCGGCATAAACTCCAAAAATCGTATAGGCCAGCCATCTGCGGGGAATGTAACAGCACGCCGCCACCAGCAGGGGAAGTCCGGCAGAAAAGCGCAAGGCTTTCTCGAGACCGGCTCCATCGCCGTTTCCGGAGACAAGTTCGGACGACAGGACTGCGACCGCAAACACGGCGCACAGGATAAAAAGCGTAGAAAACGTTTTCAGTCTGAATGTGACCTGGGCAGGCTTTAATGCCAGAACGGTAAAAAGCGACAGCGCCAGCAGAAAGTAAAACAAGGGACTGGGCACCTTCTGGGTACTCATGACAGCCAGCGGCATGACCAGCAATGCCAATACAAACAGCACAAATACAGGCGTCGCGATCTTCCTATTGGCAGTATGTGGCATTTGTACATTCTTTTCTGTCATATCGAATATCTCAATGTTGGCGTCCTGAGTTAACGAAATTATAGAACGGCTTGGGGAAACGCAGCCTTATTTGCGTTTGCCTGTAAAAACTATCCCGGTTCTGCAGCCGACCGAAACCATTTTCTATTGGCCGGCAACAAATGCAACATCTTGTCTGTATTGAAGTAAGAGGCTTCTGATAGAATCGAATTTTCACGCCATTTGTTGAATGAGCAACTATGAATAATCGTAATGTATTGCCCGACCTGATCGATCAGCTTCAGGTTGAATCCCAGGGTCAAGACGTATTTACGGGTGTCAGCACCGACATCTTCGGAACAGGCCGGATTTTTGGCGGGCAGGTGCTAGGGCAATCGCTCATGGCCGCCTCGCTCACGGTCAACCCAGGACGAGCCGTGCATTCCCTGCACTCCTACTTTCTACGCCCGGGCGATACCAGCAAACCCGTCCGCTACGAAGTGGAGCGCACGCGCGATGGCGGCAGCTTTTCTGCCAGGCGCGTCATTGCCTCGCAACTGGATCAGCCCATATTTATCATGAGCAGCAGTTTTCAGGGAGAAGAGCCGGGTTTCAACCATCAGTCAGCGGCTCCCAGCGTGCCTGCTCCAGAGAAGCTGAAGAACGAGAAACAGCTGATTTCTGACATTCAGGACAAACTGCCGCGCCGTCTGGCCAGTCTGGTGGGACGCGATTTTGCCATTGAAATGCGTCCGGTAGAGCCCACTCACATGTTCCAGCCGGGCAATTATGATCCCCAGGCGCATATCTGGTTCCGCGCGGCCGACACCCTGCCGGACAATCCGCTGCTGCATCGCGCCATGCTGGCCTATACCTCAGATTTTTACCTGCTCTTTACCTCGCTGCTTCCGCATAACCAGACGCCCTTCTCCAAAAGCATGCAGATGGCGACCATTGATCACGCCATCTGGTTTCATCGCGCATTCCGCATGGACGAATGGCTGCTCTACTCGCTGGAATCCCCCAGCGCAAGCAATGCCCGCGGTTTCTGCCGGGCGTATATCTTCAACAGCGCAGGAGATCTGATCGCCTCTACGACTCAGGAAGGTTTGATCCGGAAAGTACAGGAATAACCAATAGACAAAGGGGTGCTGGCGGCGCGCCCTTACTCACCAATAATCGCCTTCTGTTCATCTCCAGCCTTGCGGCGGTAGTCGGACAGGGGATCAAACTGTTCAATATTGATCCGCATGCGGGTGGTTTCAATCGCACCAAAAATCGACGCAAACGGCGTGTCCTTCGCATCCATGCCGTTTGCAATGACTACCAGATTGTCAGGCGGCGCCATGCGGGTGGGGTCAAACTTGATCCATCTGCCATCCAGATACGCCTCAAAAAGCGCATGGAAATCCTGAGGCGGCTCATCGAAATAAATGTAGCCAACACAGAACCGCGCCGGAATATTCAGTGCACGGCAAAACGTAATGGCCAGATGCGCAAAATCACGACAAACGCCCTTGCGGCTTTCGAACACATCCCAGGCTGACGTTGTGGAATCTGAACTGCCGGTCTGGTATTCAATATTGTCTTGAATCCAGTCAATAATGCTTTCCACCATCGCAATCCCGTCGCCCTGTCGTGAGAACAATTCCTGCGCCTGCTGTGACATCAGGTCCGACTCGCAGTAACGACTGGGCTTGATGGCCGCAATCACCTTTGCCGGCAGATCGGAAATTTCCTGCAAGGGGGCCTGCGAAGGCCTGCTTTCGTTATTGATAACGGTGCGGGCCTTGTAATTGATGCGCACCAATCCGGGTGCCGCAGAAAAAGCGGCAAGGCGGTTGCGCATTGCGTCTTTGCTCAGGCGATAACGCAACGGCTGCGCCTGCCCCGATTCGGGTGTGTGGTCAATGTTGAGCTGCTCCTGCAGCACCAGCTGGTTCCTTTCGGAGACCAGCATATTCAGAAAAAATTCGCTTTGACTGGACACCTTGTAGTCCAGAAAAACATGAATATCAGATACGAGCATATCAGCCCCCTGCTGTTTGTTATTTCGTTATTGCAGTTATTACTGCTACTGCAGTGATTACGCTCTTACTGTCATTTCGTTATGGCAGTTACTAAGCTATTGGTGTTATTGCGCTATTGCTGTTTATTCGTTCTTGATGTTTATGCGCGGCGCGACGCGCTGCCACTCGCCATCCTGAAATCAGGATTTCATCAATGACTGCAGCACAGGCCACAGGCCGCGTATCACATAAGCCGATCCCTGCTTGGACAGATGCGTCCCATCGGAATAGAGAAATTCCTTACGGTTGATCATCGTGACACACCGGCCGTTCTCACATAGTACTGAATAAGGATCAACGAACTCGACATTTTTATTATCACGCGCATACTCTGCCAGGCTGCGATTCAGCGCATAGGCATTGCCCTTTTCCTCATTGAGTTCCAGATATTTGGCGCATACCAGCGGCAAATAGCCTGGCCGATCCACGCAGGATGCCAGCCCAACCTGGGAACCCGCCCCCGGCGGGGCACCGATAATCACAAGCTTGTTATTCAGGCCAATGCGTTCATGAATGGCGTCAAAGTTTTTTTTCAGAAACGCGATATAGGCGTCCGTATTGGGAAAATCAACACGTTTGCCATCAGGCGTTCCCATTGTCTTCTGATAGTTCTGGTAGCTGACGGCATAAAACAGCGGCGCACCAGACAGTTTCGCCTCATTCAGCGCATAATCAAGGCGCTGCACACAATCCTTACGCGGGACGCCATCGAGCAGACGCGTATACCCGGGGCCGAAGAAACACCCGTCTTCAAAAGACGTATCCATCCACTTTTTGTGAGCGGTCAGTTCCTGATTCAGCCCGAAAGCATATTGCCGGGCATAGCTGTCGCCAAGAATCACACCTGACTTGCGCCGTCCGTTGGCATCGCCCAGTACCTGACTGCCCATGGTAAAGCCTTCACCACCATATTGTTCTTCGTGAAAGCGCGGCGAACTGGCCATATGATCGGCAAAATAATCGTTCATGCGGGATGGCATGCCATTGGTCGTCATGATCAGCAGGGCCGGAATCAGAATCACTGCCAGTGCGGCAACGCGCTGAATCGTCTGCTTGAAGTACCAGCTGTTCAGATCGATACGGCGATACCGGTTCTCAACGTACACATACATCAGATAGCCGATAATGAAAGGTGCAATAACCAACGCCCATTTTTCGCTCAGAAACAGAGGTCGATAAATGAAATATTTATAGAAAACAATAATCGGCCAGTGAATCAGATACATGGAGTAGGAAATCAGCCCTACTGTGACCATGGCGCGGTTTCTGAAGACATTCCCCAGAAAACGCGCAGGACTGGCATAAATACACAGGGCAGCACCAATAGACGGTACCAGCGCATGCAGACCGGGGAAGGTGGTGGTCTTGTCGTACACGAACACACTGTACAGCAGTAGCGCAATGCCAACTGCCATCAGAATTTCATACAGAGTGTTGCCCGGCGTATTACGCTTGCGATACTCAACGGCGAATATCATCAGTCCGCCAATGGCAAACTCAAACACGCGAAATGGCGTCAGATAATAATTTGCCGATGTGTCTACCGTCAGATACCACTGCGACAGGGCCAGCGATGCGACGCCCAAAAGGAACAGCACCCAAGGCAGCAGATTGCGATTGATGCGGTAGACGGCATAAATAATAAACGGCCAAACCAGATAGAACTGCTGCTCTACCCCTAATGACCAGGTATGCAGCAGCGGATTGGTTTCGGAAGACGTATCAAAATACCCGGATACCAGCCAGAACCGGAAGTTGGAGATGGAAAAAAGCGCAAATACGCTGGAATCGGCCAGCGCATTGAAGTCATTCGGTGCAAACAGCAGGAACCCGGCAATCAGGCACAGCAATAGCGTGACCAGCAGCGCCGGATACAGTCGTGCAATACGACGCGCCATGAACTGAAGAAAAGAAAACTTCTCCTGAACACAACTGTTATAAAGAATACCGGTGATCAGATACCCGGAGATAACAAAAAAGACGTCTACGCCGACGTAACCACCACTGAAAGCCGGGAATCCGGCGTGGAAAAACAGTACTGCGATGACCGCAAAAGCGCGAAGACCATCAACGCCGGGTTCGTAGCTTGCGGACTGCGTTTTGGTGGTCGTTGAAAACAGTGACATCAGGGCCTTTCTTGTTGTTTATACCGCAGATATGTTAATACAAAATGATGATGT
>JAFAGQ010000226.1 GCA_023422555.1 Pseudomonadota bacterium | reverse complement strand
AAGTCTTAATCGTGGATGGATTGTAAAATGAAAAGTCATGCTGGTGCTATTTCAGATGCCATAGGGCGTTTTTTATATGAAACATTGTATTTTTTTTACATCTAATTTGTTGATTTAAAACGACTTTAGCATTTCAACCGAAATATCTATTAATTTAAATTACTAATAGTTACAATCACAAGTGTGGCTTATCGTCCAAAACACAATCGAAATAGTATTATTTAATGCGTGGATCGAACATTTCACTTTAAAAACGGCGCATAAACAATCGTGATAATTGAGGGAATTGAAGCATTCGCGGAGAAGAATGTTCTGCTTTTGCAAGGGCCGGTCGGTCCCTTTTTCCGTCGTTTCGCAACGGATCTTAGAAACAAGGGGGCTACTGTACATACGGTGAACTTTAATGGTGGCGATTGGCTGTTCAATCGCAGGGATGCCATCAACTTTCGGGAGCACCCGCGCGAGTGGCGCCGCTTTTTTGAGAATCTGCTCAACGACCTGGATATCGACGTGGTTTTTTTGTTTGGGGATTGTCGCCCCATTCATGTTGTTGCGCATCAGATTGCGTCGCGCTACGGCGTAAAAATTGGTGTTTTTGAAGAGGGATACGTGCGTCCCAACTTTATTACACTTGAAAAAAATGGTGTAAACGACCACTCCAGCGCAGCACGCGAAGCCCATTTCTATTACAGCCAGAAAAGAATTCCCACAAGGCGGGAGCGACAAGTCGGCTATGCCTTCCCCTATATGATGCTTTGGGCTTTCCTGTATTTTACCTGTAGTATTCTGCTGAAGCCCTTCTTCTGGCACTACCGCCACCACCGCCGACTGCACATTATCGAAGGCTATATCTGGTTACGGAGCTTTACCCGCAAGGCTTATTACCGGTTTACCGAGAGAGGCATGGGGAAAAAGCTGACTACCACGATGTCCAAGCAGTATTTTCTTTTACCCCTGCAGGTTTATAACGACGCGCAAATTCACACACATTCCGATTTTGCAACGGTAGAAACGTTCATCCGGTTTGTGGTAACGTCATTTTCCAAATACGCCCCATTGGGAACCCATCTGGTCATCAAGCATCACCCCATGGATCGCGGCTACAACGACTACTCTAACTGGCTGCAGCAGCTGGAATTTCTGTATGACCTGTCCGGTCGGGTGCACTATATTCATGATCAGCATTTGCCTTCATTGTTGGATCATGCCATTGGTACGGTTGTCGTGAACAGTACAGTGGGTTTATCTGCCCTTCTGCACAACTCCCCTTTGAAAGTATGCGGGCGTGCCATGTACGACTTCAAGGGGCTCACCTATCAGGGCACGCTGGATGAATTCTGGCGCGAGGCCCAGGATCAGAAGGTGGATGAGCAACTCTTCAATTCGTTCCGGAATTATTTGATTGCCACCACTCAGATTAACGGGAACTTCTACAAGCGAATTCCCAGACAAAAATCGGCCACAGGGCTTAACTGGCGTGTACTGCAGACCCGGGATCCGGCTTCGCGTCCAAACAAAGTGTATTCAGACAGCCAGATCCACGGCTAATTGCGCAGCTGTCAGCGCGGTGAGGTTGAAAGCCACTTTAATCCGGGCAGCTCGTGCTACGGACCGCCCAGCACCTCGTCGGTTTATCTATTGTTTAAAACGACCCGAACATCGTTCCCAGCGTGATAACAGCAGCAACGGCAATCAGCGGTATCACAATCGTAACTGCCGCAATATTCAGGTAAGACTGGCGATGTGTAAGACCGCAAATCGCCAGAAGCGTGATAATCGCTCCGCAATGTGGCAGGGTATCAAAACCGCCAGCGGCCATGACGGCCACGCGATGCAGCAATTCAGGACTGATATTGTTTTCCTGGGCCAGGCGCAGATAATCGGCACCCAAAGTCTGCAAAGCAATGCTCAAACCACCCGAAGATGAGCCGGTAATGCCAGCCAGCGAGGTCATGGCGATACTTTCCGAAATCAAAGGATTGTTCGGTGCAACGCCCAGTACAAACTCCTTGATAATGGCAAAACCTGCCAGGCTGGCAATCACGGCACCATAACCCACTTCAGAAGCAGTATTGAAGATTGGCAGCATAGAGCCGTATGCGCCCTTGTTGATGGTGTCTTTCAGGTCTGTCCAGTGGCGCAGTCGCGCGATGATAAGCCACAGGCATGCAACGACAAGTGAAATGATGATGGCCCACAGACCCAGCGCGCCTTTCAGGTTGATTGCGGGGAATGTCTCTTTCAGAAAGGCAAAGTCCATGCCATTGAAAATGCCATAGGTGAACAGTGCATTGACACCAATCACCAGAATCAGGGGAATGATGCTGCTCACAAACGAAATATTGTGATCGTCGCTGATCACCTCGTTGGCCACCCCATCATTGTGGTCACCGTAGCCCTCACCCGCGGCTTTCGCCTTGCGGGCACGGCCAAGCAGCCACAGCATGCCCAGCACAAACATGATCAGCCCGCCAATGATGCCCAGCCCGGGTGCCGCGAAGGCGTTGGTGCCATAGTAAGGAATTGGGATGGTGTTCTGGATGGCCGGGGTGCCTGGCAACGCGGTCATGGTAAAAGTGAACGCACCCAGGGCAATGGCGGCAGGCACCAGTCGCTTAGGGATATCGGCCATGTAGAACATGACTTTAGAAATGGGATAGATGGCAAAGGCAACCACAAACAGCGAGACGCCGCCATAGGTGAGAATGCCGCAGGCCAGAACCACGGTCAGGATGGCATGTCTTGGACCCAGCACCTTCATGATCCAGTTGGCAATGGATGCCGCAGCACCGGAGTCGGCCATGAGCTGGCCAAACAGCGCCCCCAGCAGGAACACCGGAAAGAACTGCAGCAGGTATTTGCCCAGCGCGGGCATGAAGGTTTCTGTGTAAATCGGCAGGATCTGATTGAAGTCACCGGACAACAACACCGCCAGACCGGCCATTAATGGTGCAAGAATCAGAACAGAATATCCCCGGTATGCCAGAAACATCAGCAATAGCAGGGATATCACGATGGATATCATACTGAACAAAATAATCCCCTTACGGATGCAACAAATAAATTTCAACAATAAAGAAAGTACGCTGAGCCTTAGCTGCTTAACTGAGTACGCAGCGCAACATTCTGCTGTTTTTCTCTGATCTTATTAAAGATGGACGCCATTATAGGGATTCAGTGTGACAAACCGTTGAGAGGGTAAACGATATTAGTATTAACCCTTAAAAATAGCTTAATTACTTCCGGTCATTTGATTCATTCTGGTGTCAGTATTAAGTCAAACAAGATAATCGTCGAAGTCTGATTTATTTGTTGGGCGTTCGATTACTTATTGCGAAATGATGACGCAGCTGCGATATATAACATTATTTAAAAGTTGAAAAAGTGAGTTAATGGTCATGACGCGCTGCACCAACCTTGAGTAAAGTGCGTATTTCTTTTTCGATTGGAATAATCACTATGCCAGCAGACATGAACCCGAAAATGACTCAGGTCGAGAGACGGGTAGGATGTGAAGTCGGCGAATTTTCTACCGCGATCCCGGGGCGGTACACGCTTGCTACGATTGTGTCAGAAAAAAATAAAGGCAGATTTGTCATGCCGGCCAATGCATTTGCAGGCGACAACAAAACAATTAAGTTGCGCGTGTGGGGCACAAAGGTAGGATCCGGCGAAAAATCCCTTCACTTTTCCGTACTGGACAATATCAGTTTCGATAAGTACAAGGCGATCCATACGGTTAAGCTGGGTAACTCTGCCGGGAACTTTTATGCAGAGATCGTTGTCACTGCGACAGACCGACGAGCGCAGGAGATACAAAGTACCTATATTGCAGACTCCGGAACAGCGGTACTGAACAATGAGTCGAACCAGGTTCCGTTTACGACAGAACGGATTTTTCGAATTTATGGTGAAACGTCGCAGAGAAGCGATGTACTGACGGTCAACCGATACGAAATGTTCGTTTGCGGCTAAGTTTCTGCGCGTGCCAGCTCACACGATTTTTACCCATGTGAGCTGGAGTTCCAACTTGTCATCAATTACGTACGCAATAAAACGATTCAGCCCGATTCATATCGCCGGCGCCTTTGTATTTTGGCCAGCCAGGGTATTCACATAATGGGCGCGTGCGGCCGGGTACGCCCACGCTATCGGCTACTACCTGTGCGCCGGGCTTGACGCCTTTTTCTACCCAGTTTTCAAGTGTGCTCAGAGAATCCCAGCTTGCGTTGAAGACAGTGCTGGCGGCGTGGCCATAGCCTGGAATCTCGTAATAGCGCATGAACGCGTCGGTTTGCTGCGGTCCCATTGTGGCGCGTACGCGCTGCACATAATCTTCGGTCGCCCTGGTGGGAACCAGACCATCGGCTATGCCATGTGCAATAAGTAATTTGCCGCCGTGATTGGCAAAGGCAGACAGATCGGTCTTGTTGACATCCTGTAGGACAGTAAGTTCGTCAATACGCTGACGCCATTTGCCTGGGCGGACTGGATCCAGCGATAAGCTGTTGTAACCAGGATCCTGGGTGATGAAATATTTCACCCATTGATCCCAGAAGCCGGCGTGGTAAGGCACGCTCTGACTACCTGCGGGGTTCGCTGGCATGGGATACGTCGGTGCAACGGATCCCAGATTCAGATAATTGATGGTGGCCTGCAGTTTGCTGTCGCCTGCGGGACGGCCAAGGTCTGTGCCCCAGGCGTTGAATCCGGCATGCCGCACTTCACCACTGCCAGTCGCCGGGTGAAAGACAATATCCGAGTTGAATATTTTCATGGCCCGGATTTGCGCGTCGGACAGACATTGGTTACCCGTGTCGCGCCCGCCTTCGCAACGTAACCGTCGTCCGTCTACTGTCGCAGTAGCAGGATCAAAGATGCGATTGCACTCTCGCTGGTTGCTGACGATGCCATCTTCAGCGCCGTCCAGTTTGTCACATGTCTGCAGGCCTGCCTTGAGCAGCACGGCTCTTTTTTCCAGATTGGGATAGGCACCCGGTGCAGCCAGTGCGCGGGTAATGCGTCCAAACTGCAGATCCAGCGATGCGGCCGCAAAGGCCGGGTACAGCGCAATCACCCCATTGAAATCTTCTGGCCATTTCTGCACGACGGCAAGCGCTTCCCGGCCACCGGTGGAGCCGCCGGCGAAGTATTTCACCTGTGATGGTTTGCCATAATAGCGGGCAATCAGGTTCTGCGAGGTGTCGTGGGTTTTCTTGAGTGCTTCATAGGCAAAGTTGCGCAGCGCTTCTGCATTCAGGGCGAACTTACCGGGATTGTTTGGATCAGCAGAGAGCTGATGTCCCGAGTCGCTGCCATAGGTGGCGTAACCAATACCGATGGGATCGGGCCTGTCTGTTGGGCCGGCAGGAAGAAGGTCTGTGGTTTTGGCGGGAATACCGTTATAGCCACCTCCGCCGATCATCAGCGATTTGCCGTTCCAGTTTGCCGGCAAATTCAGTTGAAATTTGATGGCAGGAGCCTGCGGGTCCACAGAGGCAATATCTCCCTGTACCTTGCAATAACCCCCGTGGGTTTTGGGTTCTTTGGTAACAGCAGGAACAAACTCAGTCGCGGTGATGGTTGCACCACGAGTGGGCAGACCAATGGAAGTTTCAGGTACGGTCGCGCCGTTGAGATCACTGCAGGCGCGAACCGCATTGTCCGGGGACTGATGCGGTCCGCTGGCGCATCCGGCCAGAATGGTGGTAAAACCGGCAGCAACCAGCACGGTGCGAAGCCCTTGTGACATGACAGGCATGACCCCTCCCTTTATTGCATTTGTATTTGACGTTTTTTCAGATACTAAATGCTTTTCGGGAAAATGGGAAGGCTTGGGACATGCCTGTCATCTGCCACTTACCTCCTACCACTTACCACTCACCACTTTATCTTTCGATCTGTTCCTTCCACTCGCGGTTCAGTTTAGGACGTGTCTTATTGATTGCATCCCAGTCCATGACCACGACGTGTTTCATGTATTTCTCAAAATCACCCAACAAATCTTTATGCTCGGTTTTGACGGCAACATTTTTGTTGGATGGATACTGACCGAATTTGAGCGCGCCTTCCTGGGCTTCTACCGACAGGAGATACGCGGCCAGTTTCTGCGAGAGTTCAGGTTCGCTGTTGTTGGCAATCACGCATTCTGCCACGGCCAGAAGCACTGAGCCTTCTTTCGGATCTGCATATTCAACCGGCAGCTTTTTCTCTTTCATCGAATAGATTGCTGTAGGCGTGAGCGGAAAGAGTGCTGCTTCGCCGGTCTGCGTCATTTCTGAAATTTTTGCAGAGCTGGGCACGTAGGCGACGACGTTTTTCGCGACGCTATCCTTGAACTTGGTGAGGGCATCTTCGTAATTGCTGTCGTCTCCGCCGTCAATCCGGTTGAGCATCATGAAGGCATGCAGGCCATAGGTGCTGCTTGCCACAGACTGGAAGACGACTTTGCCTTTATATTTTGGATCGGCAAGATCTTTCCATGACGTGGGTGGTGCCCAGTTATTGTCCTTGAAGATCTTGGTGTTGTATGCCAGACCCGTCATGGTTGTGACGACACCTGCCGCCATATTTTTGCCGATCAGCGTTTCAGGATAGAGTTCAGACAAGGCCTTGTCATCCTTGATAGGTTCGCACAAGCCCATTTTGGTTGCGCGGTTCATGATGCCATCGTCCAGAAACATGACGTGCATTTGTGGTTTGTCCTTGAATGCCTGTGCTTTAGCCAGAACGTCGGTCGACGTACCAGGTACAACCACAATTTTGACGTTATTGGCTTTTTCAAAGGCCGGGAAAACATGCTCTTCAAAGCCACGCTGCATATCGCCGCCATTCATGCCGAGGTAAAGCGTTTTTGTTTCTGCACTTGCGTTGAAGCCCGTCAGCATTCCGGCCACAGCCAGCATGCATGCCATTACCAGGGGCTTTTTCTTTGTTGATACTGATTTCATCTGTGTTCCTTTTGCCGGCAGTCTATATAGGTGTTCACAGCTTGCCGGAATCAGCTGTAGACCTGTCAATTCGAAATGCCTCAATGGGTACGCGGCTGCTGCCGGTAGTCACCAGTTGCGCCAGTACCTCGCCAGAGGCCAGTCCAACCTGAAAACCTGCGCCGCTGTAGCCAAACCCATGAAACAGGCCCGGTGTTGTACGGCTGGATCCCAGATAGGGATTCAGATCAGGCGTTGCGCCTTCCACGCCACTCCAGAAACGGATGACATTTGCATTTGCAATACCGGGTATCAGTGAAGCCAGCCGTTTCAGCAACAAGGTGATGCTCTGGTGCGAAGGTCGCGCAAACCCATCTTTTACAGAGTGCGCACGTCCGCCCCCAAAAACAATATTGCCGCGCTCGACCTGTCGCGCATACACGCCACCACCCTGCACACCAACAACAGCATCCATGGCCGGCGGCAGCGGTTCTGTCACGCCCATTTGCGGATAGATTTCCGAAAGCGCCACATTTTCACCAAACATGGCCGCAATGCTGCCGGACCAGGCCCCCGCCGTATTCAGCAGATAGGTCGACTGTATTCGAACGCCGTCTGCGGTTTCAGTCTGAAAATGGCGTCCGTCATACTGGCTTTTCACCACACGGCACCGTTCTTTCAGCGTGGCGCCGGCCTGCGTTGCTGCCCAGGCCAGCGCAGGCGAGACCAGACGCGGATTGGCATGACCGTCTTCCGGACACAGCGATGCGCCGGCAATGTCCTGCGTGACCCATGGATACCGCTTGCGTACTTCAGCCGAATCCAGCAACTGCAGATTCAAACCATAGTCGGTGCCGCAGTTGGCGACTGCACTGTTATACGTTTGCAATTGCGCCAGATCCGGTTCGGTCAGCGCCAGTTTCAAATGACCACTGCGTATGTATTCACCATCAATACCAATCAGTTCGGTGAGTTTGCTCCAAAGCTGGTGCGAACGTGCCGCCAGCGGCAATTGGGTCAATGGACGACCCTGGCGCCTGACGCCGCCGAAATTGACGCCACTGGCTTTTGTGCCGCTCTGCCCCGCTTCGCATATCAACACGCTCAGTCCTTCGCGAGCCAGAAAGAAGGCCGCACTGGCGCCAACAATGCCCGCCCCCACAATGAGCACATCGGTGTTCAGCACCTGCATGCCGGCTCTCCGATTGGAATGGGCTTGATGGGCGGCTGATTCCGAAGGCGCTCTACAGCAGACAGAGGGATGTGTTGTTCATGGGCCAGTAACTGCGCGGCACCTGCCCCGCACATGCGACCCTGGCAACGCCCCATGCCCACACGCGACAAGGCTTTGATCCGGTTAAGACTGCCATGGGCATCATTCTTCAGCATGTCGCGAATATCACGAACGCGAATTTCTTCGCATCGACATAGCAGCAGCGCGTCATCTGCTGTATCCAGCCAATGCAGTGGTGGTGCGAACATGGTGTCGATCAGACGACGCGTGCGCCGGGCGCTTTCAAGACGCTTCGCTGTTCGTTGCGAATGCTGAATGTCATAAGGCATATTCAGATCATGCAACAGACTGTAGGCACATTGGCGGCCGGTGAGCTCGGCAACGTCAGCGCCTCCGATACGCATGCCGTCACCAGCCAGATACACATTCGCTCTGGCACTTCGGCCACCCTTATCCACCTGCGGCAGCCAGGCCTGATCCTGTTCATCGAAGACGAAATCGCACTCGAGCAGCGCGGCCAGCTGATTCTCGGAACGCAGTCCAAACCCACAAGCCACCGCATCGCAAGACAGCGTCCGGGACGCAGCATCGGCTGCCGCACCCGCCTTTTGCCAGCGTATTCCCTGTACCTTGTCCTCTCCATGCACCTGTAAAGACGCAACATCATGTTCCATACGGACACCATGCGCGCGCAGCCAGGCCATGTAATACACTCCCTTGCTCATGAGTGCCGCATCCGCTGCAAACGCACGCAAGCCCGTCATGACGTTGGGGAATGGATTGGTATCCAGGACAGCTGCCACGTTTGCTCCCGCCTTGCGATACTGGTAGGCCAGCAGATACAGCAACGGTCCCGTACCAGCCATCACAACTGTGTTGCCGATGGCGCAGCCCTGGTATTTAAGCGCAATCTGCGCGCCACCCAGTGTATAAACCCCTGGCAGCGTCCAGCCTTCAAACGGCAATATCCGGTCAGTCGCACCGGTAGCCAGAATCACTTGATCATAGGCGATAGCATCGTGCTTTCCATTGCAAGTGACATAAAGATGGTGTTCATCTGCGTTCCAGACCAGCGTTTCGGGCTTGTAGTCAATGCGCCCCGAGCCAATCAGTTCCCTGGCTGTCTGATGCAGCGAGGTCGCCTTGCGGTGTTCAAATCCATAAAGCTGGCGGGCATTCCGTTTGAAGCCTTCGGGTTGCTGTCGATAAATCTGCCCGCCGGGCTGCGGCGCTTCGTCAATCACAATTGGCTTTAACCCGGCCTTGACCAGCACTTCGGCGGCACGAATGCCTGCGGGGCCTGCCCCGACAATTACCGTTGAGCCGGCACTCATCAGTTTCGCTCCGCTATGACAAACCGCATATCGTCGCGCAGCAGCGTTGAACAGGCTCGTATGCGTGTGCCATCTTCCTGCGTCACGACGCAGTCCTGGCAGGCGCCCATCAGGCAGAAACCCGCCCGGGGCATGCCACTGAACTCCGACAATCTCAAGTACGCATTCAAGGTCAATAGCGCGGTCATGACGGTGTCACCACGGCTTGCATGACATTCATTACCGTTCACATAGAATCGGCAGGAGGGGCGATCCTGATCTACCAGGCGCACAAATTGCCCGCTCATCATCGCCCCTGCTTCTGCATAATGACACCAGCGCTGACCATTGCGACTGTCATTGCTATTGTTTACCGATAAGAATCTTGTCCAGGCCGTAAACGCGGTCCAGCACAAACATGGTGATGGCAGTAAGCAGAATGATTAGCGCCGAGACCGCCGACAGCATGGGATTGATGGACTCGGTCGCGTACATATACATTTTGACCGGCAGCGTAATGGTGGTGGGAGACGTCAGGAACACTGACATGGTCAGTTCGTCAAAGCTGTTGATAAAGGCAAGAATCCAACCGCCAAAGATGCCGGGAAGAATCAGCGGAAATGTGATGCGACGAAAGACCGTCCAACGCCCCGCCCCCAGCGATTCGGCAGCATGTTCGATGCTTTTGTCGAAACCAACCAGGGATCCAAGAACCAGTCGTATTACATATGGGGTTACGATCACCACATGACCCAGGATCAGCCACAGCAGGCTGCCGCGGACACCCAGCATGGCGAAAAGCCGCAACAGCGCGACACCCATGACCAGACTGGGAATCATCAATGGCGAGAGAAACAGACCATTGATCACGTGACGAAAGCGAAACTGTCCGCGCGCAATGGCAAATGCAGCAGGCAGCGCCAGGGCTGCACTGATGGAGGCGCTAGCAAAGGCGACCCAGAGACTGGTCTGAAAGGCCGACACGAATCCCGATTCATTGAAAACTGCACGAAACCAGCGCAAGGAGAAGCTGGTGGTCGGGATGGAGAGCACATCCTGCGGCGTAAACGCGACCAGGCAGACGATCACCAATGGCGCAAGAATGAAGATGGTTACCAGGGCGTTAAAGAGCCAGGAGAGAGGTCCGTTTTTCATGCTTTACCCCAGGCTGCGCCGGTAGGAGCGTTCAAGAATCTGGTTATAGGACATCATGATAATCAGGTTCATGATAAGCAGCAGGATGGCCAGTGCGGCACCCATTGGCCAGTTCAGATCAACCATGAACTGTTCATAAATACTGTTGGACACCATGCGTGAGCGTCCGCCACCCAGCAGCACAGGAATGGCAAACGCGCTGGTTGACAGCCCAAAAACAATCAAGCTGCCAGACAGAATGCCGGGCGTGGCCTGCGGCAATATCACGCGACGAATGGTCTGCCACTTGCTCGCATTCAGTGAATACGCGGCCTTGATGGTCTGCGGATCAATTTTGTTGAGCGAGGTCCAGACTGGAATAATCATAAAGGGCAGCATGACGTGCACCAGACCGATAACAACCGCTGATGACGTATAGAGCAGCGAGCCCAGCCCCATCGCCTGCGTGAGCTTGCCCACAGGTGACATGGGGTTAAGCAGCATGCTCCAGCCAAACGCACGCACCACAAGTGAAATAAGCAGAGGTGAGAGAATGACCAGCAGGAAGACTGAATTCCAGGGCGCTTTCATGCGACTTAGAATATAGGACTCTGGCACGCCGATAAGCACACAGATGAGCGTGACCAGACCCGATATCCAGAGCGTGCGCCAGAAAACGGTCAGGGTGTACTTGCTGGTGAAGATTTCAATGTACTGTTCAAAAGTCCAGCCGGTCTGCACGCCCAGATCATAATCAAAGGGTTTGAAGGAAAGAATGATGGTCAGTACTAGCGGCACGACCAGCAGGCCGATAAACAGCAACGTGAGCGGCATGGCGCCTAGAAAGCCGAGCTTCGGCTTGCGTGTGCCGGATCTGTCAGTAGCGGACATGGTCAGTGACCTCCGTCGGTCTCTGATGAAAGCACACGTATGGCATCCGGATGCCAGTCCAGGCTGACGGCTTCACCTGTCTTGTAAACACGCTCGTGATTGTTGATCACGGTTGCAATGACGTCGCCAAAGGCAGTCTTGACTTCATACATCCAGAGATTACCCAGAAAGAAGCTGTTTTTGATGGTACCGGCAAAACGTCCCTGTCCCTGGGGGCCCAGAATTATTTTTTCCGGACGCAGTGATACCAGCGCCTCTGCTGTGTCACCAGAAGATGCAGCAACTGCCTGGGCCTGCCCGGGCAGCGCAATCTGCTGACCGTCGAGTTCAAATTGCAGACCTTGTGTCGTCCGTGCGAGGCGCACTGGAAAGCTATTGGTTTTGCCCACGAACTGCGAGATAAACGGCGTGGCCGGGTTTTCATACATGGTGTAAGGCTCGTCAATCTGTATGACTTTACCTTCGCGCATGACCACCACGCGATCACTCACAGACAGGGCTTCGGCCTGATCATGCGTGACCATAATGGTTGTGGTGCCTGCCTGCTGCTGTATACGCCGCAGCTCGAACTGCATTTCTTCACGAAGGTTGGCGTCCAGATTGGATAAGGGCTCGTCAAGCAGCAGTACCGGTGGCTGAATCACCAATGCCCGCGCCAGGGCAACGCGCTGACGCTGACCGCCAGACAATTCGCGTGGATACCGCTGGGCGAACTTCTCCAGCTGGGCCATGGCAAGCGCCTCATCCACTTTCTTTCTGATGTCGGTTGCCGACAGTTTGCGCATTTCCAGCCCAAAGGCGACATTCTTTTCAACTGTCATATGCGGAAA
>JAFAGQ010000042.1 GCA_023422555.1 Pseudomonadota bacterium | reverse complement strand
TCTGGGACGCCCATGTGGTGCACCAGGAAGACGATGGCACCTGTTTGCTGTACATCGACCGGCATTTGCTGCACGAAGTGACCAGTCCTCAGGCATTTGAAGGTCTGGCCCTGGCTGAACGCAAGCCATGGAGACTGAGTGCCAACCTGGCCGTGGCAGACCATAACGTGCCGACTATGGGTCGCGCTCAGGGAATTTCCGACCCCATTTCAAAACTGCAGGTTGATACGCTGGATAAAAACTGTGAAACCTATGGCGTGACCGAGTTTCGCATGAATGACCTGCGTCAGGGTATTGTGCATGTGATTGGCCCCGAACAGGGCGCCACGCTGCCCGGCATGACGGTCGTCTGTGGAGATTCACATACCAGTACGCACGGTGCGATGGGCGCGCTGGCCTTTGGTATCGGTACTTCTGAGGTTGAGCACGTACTGGCAACCCAGACGCTGCTCATGAAAAAAAACAAGAACATGCTGATCCGTGTCAATGGTGATATGCCTTTCGGCTGTACGGCCAAGGATCTGGTGCTTTACATCATTGGTGTCATTGGAACGGCGGGCGGTACCGGACATGCGATTGAATTTGCCGGCAAGGCGATCAGCGATCTGTCCATGGAAGGGCGCATGACGGTCTGCAATATGGCGATCGAAGCCGGTGCCCGTTCCGGTATGGTTGCGGTCGACGACAAAACGATTCAGTATTTCCGCAATCGTCCTTATTCTCCTTCAGGCGTGCTTTGGGATCAGGCGGTTTCATACTGGAAGACACTGCATTCCGACCCCGGCGCCAAGTTCGACAAAATCATCGATATCGATGCCCGCCAGGTGCGTCCTCAGGTTACCTGGGGGACGTCGCCCGAAATGGTTCTGTCAATTGAAGACCGTGTTCCTGATCCTGATCGCGAAAAAGATGAAGTGCGTCGCAGCGGTATGGAGCGTGCCCTGCAATATATGGGTCTGAAACCCAACACACCTATTTCCGATATTCGTATAGATCGTGTGTTCATCGGCTCCTGTACCAATTCCCGTATCGAGGATCTGCGCGCGGCTGCCAAAGTTGCCCGCGGCCGTCGTGTTGCCGCCAATGTGATTCAGGCCATGGTGGTACCGGGCTCGGGTCTGGTCAAACAGCAGGCTGAAAAAGAAGGTCTGGACAAAATTTTTGTCGATGCTGGTTTTGAGTGGCGTGAACCGGGCTGTTCCATGTGTCTGGCCATGAATGCCGACAGGCTGGAACCAGGCGAGCGTTGCGCCTCAACCTCAAATCGCAATTTCGAAGGCCGTCAGGGGCAGGGGGGCAGAACCCATCTGGTCAGTCCCGCCATGGCAGCTGCGGCCGCCATTGCCGGTCATTTCGTCGACGTCAGAAAATTAGGATAACACCATGGAAGCTTTTACCATTCATGAAGGGCTGGTCGCACCACTGGATCGCGAAAATGTAGACACAGACCTCATCATTCCCAAGCAGTTTCTCAAGTCCATCAAACGCTCAGGCTTTGGTCCCAATCTGTTCGACGAACTGCGTTATCTGGATCACGGCGAACCTGGCATGGACAACAGCAAACGGCCCGTCAATCCTGATTTCGTGCTGAATCAGCCGCGTTACCAGGGTGCCAGCATCCTTCTGGCACGCAAGAATTTCGGTTGTGGTTCCAGCCGTGAACACGCTCCCTGGGCCCTGACGCAGTATGGCTTCAAGGCCATTATTGCGCCGTCCTACGCAGATATTTTCTTCAACAACAGCTTCAAGAACGGACTGCTGCCCATCATTCTGTCCGAGCTGGAAGTGGCCCGTCTGTTTGATGAAGTCCGCGCATTCAATGGCTACAAGCTGCGCATCGACCTGGAACGTCAGGTCGTCATTACGCCGGAAGACCGCGAGTTGCACTTTGACGTAGACGCATTCCGTAAATACTGCCTGCTCAATGGATTTGATGATATCGGCCTGACACTGCGCCGCTCTGACCAGATTCGGGCGTTTGAAGCGGAAAGACTGGCCCGCCACCCTTGGCTCGAAGGCAGCACCGGCCTGTCCCGTTAATCAGCCAGCTGGAATACCCTTTTAAAGAACAGAGAAACCGAACTTATGACACATACAATTGCAGTTCTTCCCGGTGACGGCATCGGCCTGGAAATCGTTGAACAGGCGCAGCGCGTGCTGAGCGCACTGAATCTGGACCTGACCATGGAGCAGGCACCCGTTGGCGGTACCGCCTATGATCTGCACGGCCACCCGTTGCCGGAAGCCACGCTTGCGCTGGCAAAGCGCAGCGATGCGATTCTTTTTGGCGCTGTGGGCGGATGGAACTATGATAGCCTGCCGCGCGAACACCGTCCGGAACAGGCCATTCTGGGCCTGCGCAAGAACCTTGGCCTTTTCGCCAATCTGCGCCCGGCCATCCTGTATCCGCAGCTGGCCAATGCTTCGTCACTCAAGCCAGAGATTGTGTCCGGACTGGACATTCTCATCATTCGCGAGCTGACCGGCGACATTTACTTTGGCAAGCCTCGCGGTGTGCGCGTGGTCGAAGAGGGCGAATTCAAGGGCGAAAAAGAAGGTTTTGATACCATGCGCTACGCCGAATCCGAAGTGCGCCGGATCGCCCGCATTGGTTTCGAGGCGGCACAAAAACGCAATAAAAAGCTGTGCAGTGTCGACAAGGCAAACGTGCTGGAAACGTCGCAGTTCTGGCGTGATATCGTCATCGATGTGGCCAAAGACTATCCGGACGTCGAGTTATCGCATATGTATATCGACAATGCAGCCATGCAGCTGGTTCGTGCGCCCAAGGAATTTGACGTTATTGTGACGGGCAACATCTTTGGCGACATCCTGTCGGACGAGGCTGCCATGCTCACCGGTTCCATTGGTATGCTGCCCTCGGCTTCACTGAACGCTTCCAATCAGGGGCTTTACGAGCCCAGCCACGGTTCCGCACCGGATATCGCCGGCAAGAACATTGCCAATCCGCTGGCCACAATTCTGTCGGCCGCCATGATGCTGCGCTATTCACTCAACGAAGAAGCTGCGGCGGACCGGGTCGAGAACGCCGTGAAGGCCGTTCTCGCACAGGGGTTGCGTACAGCCGACATTTTTGAAGAAGGCACTACAAAAGTTTCCACTTCACAAATGGGTGATGCCGTATTGAAGGCATTAAACTGATATAGTTATCTAATTCAGTCACTTATGATGATGGCGGATGGCGCACCTGCTTGCGCGCATCCGCTGTTGCATTTCCAATTTCACACCGTTTTTTCAGAAACACAGAGTCAGGTAAAGAATCATGTCACAGTCAGTGGGTTTTGTCGGATGGCGCGGAATGGTTGGTTCCGTGCTTAT
>JAFAGQ010000012.1 GCA_023422555.1 Pseudomonadota bacterium | reverse complement strand
GTATTAAATCAACGGAGTCAGTTAAAATAATTATTATGATACAGTCAAAATCTGCTTAGGCAGCGATTAAAATGAATAAAGACAATTCATCCCCTTCCTCTGAGTCCGTGACCCGGGACGCTGCGGTTGTCTGCAGCGCGGTCAGTGATGCCTGCGGTCCGCTATACAGCAATGCCGCCAACAATACGGGCCTGAAGAATATCGGATATCTGATCCGTCTGAATTTTTCGTCTATTTCACAGATGATTGAAGCGGAAATGGAGCCCCTGGGACTTACTGCTTCTCAGTGGCATCCTATTGCCATCATTGGCCTTGACAAGGCACGCACACCCGCCGGTGTTGCCCGGGTGGCGGAAGTTGATACGGGCGCCATGACGCGCACCCTGGACAGACTAGAGAAAAAAGGCTTTCTGAAACGCAAACGCTCCACTCATGACCGACGCGTCGTGGAGCTGGAACTGACAGAAAAAGGCCACACCGTTACCGAAAAACTCATGCCTGCGGTGTCACGAGCCCTCAATGCCCACCTGAAAGGCTTTACCAACGAAGAAACAACGCTGCTGATCAGCTTTTTGCAACGAATGCAGCAAAATGGCAATCCCGATACTTATGAGCGGCTTGTGAGTGAACTGGAAAAGAACCAGGGCTGTGTGATTGCCTGCAATGAGGAAGGCTGACTTGCCATAAGCCGGGCACGGCGTGCATATTCCCTAAGCCGTGCACGGCTTACATGTACCAGAAGCTGGGCGCGACAAGCATATTCCAGTAGCCGGCCACGGCGTACATATCTCATAAACCGGGCGCGGCGTGCATATCCGCCCCGCCCGCCTGGTTCATTCCAGCACTCGTTTAGGGCATCCCACGCCGTTCAAGTCAGCGCTTGTTCGATCCGACGCCATTTCATGCCAACGCCGGCTCGATCTGCGTCAGCGTTTTTTCCCTATCAGTGAACCCAGTACGCCACGAATCAGCTGACGGGCGGCACCACGCACATAACTTTTCGCCACCTGCTGAACAACACCGTCACGCCGCCCGCCGCGTGGGCCGGTAGAGCCAAGCATCAGATCCTTGACTATACCCAATACGCCATCAGCGCCTGAACCGGCGGCGGCCGACTCTTTTGCCGTTTGCTGGGTATTTTTCTCCTCCGCACGCCGGGACAGCACCTCAAAGGCGGATTCACGATCTACCATCTTGTCGTATTTGCCACCAAACTGCGAGGCGTTGCGCAGTGCCTGTCGTTCTGCGTCGGTCGCCGGGCCAATACGGCTGGCCGGCGGAAGCACCCAGCCACGCTGGGTAATACCGGGACTGCCCTTGGCATCCAGAAACGACAACAGCGCCTCACCTACACCGAGTTCGGCAATGGCCTTGGTGATATCCAGATCGGGATTAGGCCGCATGGTTTCGGCTGCTGTCTTGACGGCCCGCTGATCACGGGGCGTAAAGGCCCGCAAGGCATGTTGAACACGATTGCCCAGCTGACCCAGTACCGTATCGGGAATATCCAGGGGATTTTGCGTTACAAAAAATACGCCTACCCCTTTGGAGCGGACAAGCCGCACAATCTGTTCAATTTTCTGCAACAGAGCATCTGGCGCATCGGTAAACAGCAAGTGCGCCTCGTCGAAGAAAAAGACCAGGCGCGGCTGCTCGGGATCGCCAATCTCGGGCAGGGCCTCGTAAATTTCAGCCAGCAGCCACAACAGGAACACGGCATAGAGCTTGGGCGACTGCATCAGTTTGTCAGCCGCCAGAATATTGACAATGCCCTGGCCTTTTGCGTCGGTGCGGATCAGATCATGAATGTCGAGCATGGGCTCGCCAAAAAAGTGATCCGCCCCCTGGGATTCCAGTTGCAGAAGCGCGCGCTGAATCGCCCCGACAGACGCAGCTGACACGTTGCCGTATTTCTGGCGCAGTTCGGCCGAGCGATCGGCGACATTCTGCAGCATGGCGCGCAGATCCTTGAGATCGAGCACCAGTTGTCCCTCATCGTCTGCCACCTTGAATACCAGGTTCAGAACGCCGGTTTGCGTTTCATTCAGGTCCAGCATGCGCGACAGGAGCAAGGGCCCCATATCGGAGACCGTTGCGCGTACAGGATGACCCTGCTCACCAAAAACATCCCAGAGCACGGTGGGCGCTGCGCCCCATTGCGGCGTGGGCAGATTGTATTTCTGCAGACGCTCCTGCAGTTTGGGGCTGTCCTGGCCCGCCTGGGAAATGCCTGTCAGATCACCTTTGACGTCGGCCATGAATACCGGTGTCCCGAGCCTGGAAAACGACTGGGCCAGAACCTGCAGCGTGACCGTTTTACCCGTACCGGTTGCGCCGGTAATGCATCCGTGGCGGTTGGCCATTTCAGGAAGGATAAAAACGTCCTGCTGACCGCTTTTTGCTATGAGTACCGGATCTGCCATGATTTTCCCTTTCAAATGTCGGCAAAACGACGTAAACAAGCCGTATTCTATAAAAGTTTATGACGGTTCAGGGTAAAATTCTGTATTTTGCTACTTCAAGAGTCAATCGAACCATGGCAGGTCACAGTAAATGGGCAAATATCCAGCACCGCAAAGGTCGCCAGGATGCCAAGCGTGGAAAAATCTGGACAAAAATCATCCGTGAGATCACGGTCGCTGCGCGCGCGGGCGGCCCTGACCCGGATGCCAACCCGGCCCTGCGCCTGGCCTGGGACAAAGCCACTGCTGCCAAT
>JAFAGQ010000004.1 GCA_023422555.1 Pseudomonadota bacterium | reverse complement strand
GCGACGGCCAGACTCAGCGTCTTCAGCCCGCCCGACGTCAACCAATATATACAGGAGCTTGCGGTATGACCGCGAATCGCATTTTCGTTACCGGCTCCAGCCGCGGGATTGGCAAGGCCATTGCCCTTGATCTGGCCCGTGCCGGTTTTGACCTGACCCTTCACTGTCGCCAGCGGCGCGAAGACGCGCAACAGGTGGCCGATGAAATCCGTGCACTGGGTCGGGACGTCGACATTCTGCAGTTCGACGTTTCCGACAGAAACGCCTGCAGACAATCTCTGGAATCCTGGCTGGAAACCCACGACGCATTCTATGGCGTGGTGCTCAATGCCGGCCTGACGCGCGACAATGCCTTCCCCGCCTTCACAGATGAAGACTGGGACCAGGTTGTGGATACCAATCTGGGCGGTTTCTACAACGTGCTGCACCCGCTGGTCATGCCAATGATACGTCGGCGCAAACCCGGCCGCATCGTTTGCATGGCCTCTGTTTCCGGGCTGATAGGCAATCGCGGACAGGTCAATTACAGTGCGTCCAAGGCCGGACTGATCGGAGCAGCCAAAGCGCTCGCAGTTGAACTGGCCAAACGCCGCATCACCGTCAATTGCGTGGCGCCCGGCCTGATCGACACCGACATGCTGGACGAAAACGTCCCCGTCGAAGAGATCCTCAAAGCCATTCCCGCCCAGCGCGCGGGTGACCCGGAAGAAGTCGCCGCCGCCGTCACCTTCCTGATGTCGGAAAAGGCCGGCTACATCACCCGGCAGGTCCTGTCCGTGAACGGAGGGCTCTGCTGATGAAGCGTGTTGTGATTACGGGGATTGGTGGCATTACAGCCCTGGGAAACAACTGGCGCGATATCCGCGATGCCTTTGCCGCAAAACGCAGTGCTGTGTGCTCGATGCCTGAATGGGATCGTTACGTTGAGCTCGGCACCCGCCTGGCCGCCCCCATACCGGATTATGCCGTTCCGTCGCACTGGCAGCGCAAGCAGCTACGCAGTCTGGGCCGGGTATCCCAGCTGTGTGTGGACGCGGCCGAACGCGCGCTTGCCGATGCCGGGCTGTTGAATGATCCGCAAATCCAGACAGGCGCCATGGGCGTTGCCTGTGGATCCTCCACGGGCAGTACCGAAGACGTGCGAGCCCTCGCCAGCCTGCTCATGCATGGCGAAACACAGGGTGTGAACGCCAACACCTATGTGCGAATGATGCCTCACACAACGGCGGCCAACATCGGTATTTTCTTTGGTCTGAAAGGGCGCATCATCCCCACTTCCAGCGCCTGCACCTCGGGAAGCCAGGGAATTGGTTACGCCTATGAAGCCATCCGGCACGGACTGATTCCCATGATGCTGGGGGGCGGGGGCGAAGAACTGTGTCCCAGTGAGGCCTATGTTTTCGATTCCCTGTATGCCACCAGCCAGCGCAACAATGCGCCGCATACTTCACCGCGCCCCTATGATCGTGACCGGGACGGACTGGTTATTGGCGAAGGTGCCGGCATATTTGTATTGGAAGAACGCGAACATGCCCTGGCCCGCGGCGCGCATATTCTCGCGGAAATCGTCGGTTTCGGGACCAATTCGGATGGCACGCATGTTACCCGGCCTCAGAGCGAAACCATGTATCAGGCCATGAAAATGGCGCTGGATCAGGCCGGACTGCAGCCCGAACAGATTGGTTATATCAACGGACACGGAACGGCGACCGAACAGGGCGACATTGCTGAATCTCACGCAACAGCCCAGCTCTTTGGGAACCGCGCAGTCATCAGTTCCCAAAAGAGTTTTCTCGGTCACACCCTGGGAGCCTGCGGTGCGCTGGAATCCTGGTTCTCCATTGCCATGATGCATGATGGCTCTTTCGTCCCTACACTGAACCTGGATAACGTAGATTCGCGCTGTGCCGAACTGGACTACCTGCAACATGACTGTCGGGCCATCGACACCGAATACGTCATGAACAACAACTTCGCTTTCGGCGGCGTCAACACGTCGCTGATCTTTCGCAAGCCGGTGTGACTCGGTGAAGGGAGTTTAACAAGTTGAAAAGTACACAGCCTGTTCCAGCTTAAGCGCCTGGCTGCTGCCCGGTACGGCCAGTCGCGCAATCACAGTATTACCGGGTCCGGTCGAATGATCATCGGCAGCTGGCCAGACGGCGGCCATCATCCATTCTTCGCCTATCATCGCCGAAACGCCATGCCACAACATGCCGCCCATACCAGTCAGGCGAAGTGGTAAGTATGCAGCGTCAGAGCCTGCTCGGCGAAGATCAAGGAGCGCGTGGACTTTGCCCGCGTTCTCATTCTGATGCGTGGCGTTCGTGCTGTTATTGTGATGTTTGGCGTCCGTGCTCTCATTGTGATGTTTGGCTTCCGTGCTCTCATTGTGATTTGTCGTGCTCGTGCTGTCATTGTGAGTTGTCGCATTCATACAGCCAGAGTGACCTGCAGACGGATCGCGGAGCAGGGACAGTGCCAGACTGATGTCGTCCGGTACGCGCTGGTCGGCAGGCACGCGCACATCGCTTTCCAGTGATCCATGCTCGCCCTTTTCGCCTTCCCTCTTCTCACCTTCCTTCTTCTCAATGCACAGGCGCAATCCGACTTGCAGCATATCCGCCGGAAAATCCCCCTCAACCGCTTTGATCAGTGCTTCTTTAATCGTCCAGAGCCGATAGAAAAGACGGGTTCTGGCCTCACCTTGCACAGCCGATAGCAGGCGCATCTCGTCATCATGTGCCACCATCTCTGCCTGCGCCAGCTCATCGACTGCGTGAACCCGCTCCAGATCCACCCCCATATGCGAATGCGTCAGCGACGCGCCCCAAAGCGCATGCCCGTGACTATGCGACAGGCTGGAAGATAGACAAATGGCGGGAAGACGTCGCCTAAGGGCCCGGCTCACCCGCCACTCATGGGCGTTACGCCCGGAAAGTCTGGCCGCTTCCCGTTCGCGATCCTGAACGGAGAGTGCCTGCGCATCGTACTCAGACTGCAGATCAGGTCCCGCGAACCAGAGTTGCACGGTCGGTGGAGAATCAGTGACGGAAGACGGCATTGGCAGAAGATCGGGAAATGGATCGTCTTATTGTACGCATTTTGTACACTTTTCTTTGCACGGCAACGTCATCGTTCGCAGTCGACGGCGGCCCGGTCTGGCAACGAACGCAAAGATAAGACAAACGGCCCGTCTCCTTTAAGAGATCGGGCCGTTATGCATGCAGGATAGGTGCACCACACCTCTTCCTGGCTTACTCCGCAAGCGAGGAAATTACGGCAATGCAGCCACTGACTCAGCCTGGCGTTGAATCTGACCCACGCCCAGGTAAGAGAACAGATCCTTGGGATCTGCCAATTCGGGTACCAGCGAAATCGGCTGCATCAGACCCATTTTGCGAGCCGTATCACGCATGTAAACCAGGGCAGAAAAGTCTTCAAGGGCGAATCCTACGGAATCGAACAAGGTAATCTGCTCATCGCTCTCACGCCCGGGTGTCTGTCCCTGAAACACCTGCCACAAATGCCGTACTGGAAAATCCGCTGCCACGTTCTGCAGCTCACCTTCCACACGGGTCTGAGGCTCGAATTCCACAAACACATCTGTCATTGGCAGAATGTCAGGATGCAATTCGGTCTTGCCGGGACAATCGCCCCCGACAGCATTGATGTGCATGCCTGGCTTTATCATCTCAGGCGTCAGGATATGTGCGCGAGAATATTCTGCCGTTACGGTAGTCACAATATCTGCACCTTTGACGGCGTCGCCAACGCTATCGGCAATCACAACCGTCATGCCCGTATGGCGCAGGTTATCGGCCAGTTTCTGTGACGCATTGCGGTCCAGATCGTAGATATGCAGTTCCTGAATGCCCAGCAGATAGTGAAACGCCAGCGCCTGAAACTCACTCTGGCAGCCGTTACCGATAAGCGCCATGCAACGGCTGTCCTTCCGGGCCAGCGATCTGGCGGCCAGCGCAGACATGGCTGCCGTCCTGAACGCCGTCGTCAGCGTCAGCTCACAAATCACATCAGGCTTGCCATTAGCGTTATCCACCAACGCACCAAAGGCCAGCACAGTAGACAGGCCTTCCTTCGGGTTATGAGGATGACAGTTGACATATTTGAACGAATAATTGTGCTGATCCGCGATAGGCATCAGCTCCATCACACCGTCCTTCACGTATTTGCCGATACGGGATGACTTGTCAAACTCGTCCCAGCGCAGGTAATCGGCCAGAATGTAGTTCATCACCCCTTCCAGCGTCTGCTTCATGCCCTGCTTCTGCACAATGAGTGCGACATCCTGGGGGCGGATCAGGCCGGTGCTCAGATTGGTTTGAGTGTATTGGTTCATCAGTTGCTCCTCTGTCTTTCTCGCGACATTGCATTCGCGATGTCCTGTGTAACAGTGTGACGCATTGTGCCGGCAATGCATATCGGCAATATTGCACACTTATGTTTATTCTTTTGCCATAATGGCAATAAAAATTACCGAATTGCTCAATTAGGACGCCAGTCATCATGGATACGACAGATCACGCACTTATCT
This sequence comes from Pseudomonadota bacterium, assembly GCA_023422555.1. Lineage (GTDB taxonomy): Bacteria > Pseudomonadota > Gammaproteobacteria > Burkholderiales > Burkholderiaceae_B > Advenella. Next base: position 8,022 of record JAFAGQ010000004.1, on the reverse strand, counting down.
CTCTTCTGCGTCAGAACGCCCGATATTCTGTGGCAGATCTTGCTACAAAACTTGGTCTTTCCCGCGGCACGGTGCGCAACCGGATGCTCAAGCTGGAAGATACTGGGGTCATCGTGGGATATAGCGTGCAGCTGCGTCCGGACACGCAAATCCAGACCATCCGGGCGTGGATGAGCATTGCGATTGAAGGAAATATGAGCCGGCAGGTCATTGCCAGTCTTCTGGGCGAGCCCTGCATTATTGCGCTGCATGACACCAACGGACGCTGGGATCTGCTGGCCGAACTGGAAGCCGGCTCCCTGGCCGAGCTGGGCCAGGCGCTCGAGCGCATCCGACTGATTCGCAATATCAGCAATTCCGAGACCAGCATTCACTTAAAAAGTTATCGATAACCCAACGGGAAAAGGAGCGCCGGCACTTCCCTTATTGGCTATTTGGTTGATTGTGTTTTGGCTCTCCGACTTCTCTGCTTCTCTGCTTCTCTGCTTCTCTGCTTCTTTGCTTCTTTGCTTCTTTGCTTCTTTGCTTCTAAGAATTTCTGAATTCCAGCCACTTCATTCCTTGGTTACTCGATCTCAGGGAGAGGAGAAATCTTAATAATTGAGTTCGCCCAACCGCCAACCTAACAATTAAACAACCCGGCAGAGAGGCTCATTCCCTGGTCAAAGCGTCGGTGAATACGCGTGCCAGGCGGTCATGGACTGAATGACACTGCCGATGCGCAGAAGTGTGCGCTCATCGCCAGCCTTGCCCGCCAGCTGCACACTCACAGGCAGATTGGTCTGATCGAAACCGGCAGGCAAGGCAAGCGCGCATCCTCTGACCCAGTTCACGAAACGGGTAAAGCAACCTAGCGGCGTATTGGCCTCATCCACTTCCGACAGTAGAATCGGACTGATCGGAGAAGTTGGCAGCATAAACGCATGCTTGTCGGCCATCCATTCTGCCCACACCACCTGCATTTGTGCGTGTGTCGCGAGCAAATCCTCGTATTGCATATCCGATATTGCCTTTCCGGCCATCAGGCGGTCGCGCACAAAGGGTCCGAAATGCTGGGACGGATCCTGGATATAGTCTTTATGCACGCGCCATCCCTCGGCAGCGATCAATTTTCCGCAATCGCGCATCATGTCTCCAAAGCTGAACGGCGGCGCTTCACGCACGATCTTCGCCCCTGCCATTTCCACCATCCTGACCATATCGCGCACTGCCAGGCGCACGGCGCGCTGCACCGGCACGCCGTAATCCTCATCGGGAACCACACAGATCCGAAAGCCATCCAGCCCATTCCCATCATCCAGCAGACGATGCCAGGGGTCTTCCAGAGCCTGACCAGGTTCGTGTGTCAGGGCGTGAAACAGCAGGGCCGCGTCATCGGCCGAGCGGGTCATGGGTCCGATACTGTCCAGCGTCTGCGATAACGGGAAAACACCTGTCGTATCGATAGCGCCCACGGTCGTCTTCAGGCCGGTGATACTGTTGAGCGCCGCAGGAGTCCGTACCGATCCCCCGGTATCCGTCCCGAGTGCGCAAGGCACCAGACCTGCCGCCACCGCCACACCAGAACCACTTGAAGAACCGCCAGGTACGCGATGATATCGTCTGTCCCAGGGGTTTCTTGGCGTTTCCAGCAATGGATTCGTGCCCCAGCTGCCAAAGGCAAACTCCACCGTATGCGTCTTGCCGATAATCACGGCGCCCTGAGCACGGAGGCGCTTAACAACATCCGCAGTCTGCGTACTGACCCGAGACTCCCACTGCCGCGAACCACAAGCCGTGATGGTCCCTTCAATATCACAAATGTCTTTAATGCCGACCGGAATACCATCGAGCACGCCCAGCGATTTCCCCTGTTTCCTGCGGGCGTCCGATTCCCGCGCCTGCGCCAGCGCCTGCTCCCGAAAGACACAGGTGAAGGCATGCAGCATCGGGTTGAACTTCTCGATCCGCTTCAGAAAAAACGTCGTCAACAGTTCGGATGTGACACTATTCATATCCAGACTGCTGGCAAGCTGGGCGACTGAGGTAAAGGCGTAATGATCCATGATCCTTTCCACTATACGATTTAAAGACCTCAAGCAAGAGCTGTGCCAATGGGGTATGGATGCAGCTTTTGTATATCGATGCCGCATTCAGCACGTACTGTCCCAATGCTCGCGTGCGAACCCGCCGTTGTCGGAGCACTCCTGCTGCATGCGAGAACCAAATCCTGTCTGAACACGAGATATCATCCCACGTCTGAGGCGTGACGCACCAAAATAATGCAGATTCTACGCAGGCGGAGGCGATCATCGCACGACAGCAAGGGGATTCGCCAGAACTGCCACATCATTTGCCTCATCACCTGCCCTCCTGCCCTCTTATCTGCCTTATCTGCTTTATCTACCTCATCAGCCTCATTTGCCTCATCACCTGTCCCTCATCTGCCCTATCTCCCTCATTCTCCACATCTGCCACATCTGTCATATCACCCGTCTCAACACCTTAGCCCTCTGTGCGAAAAAGCATGCTATAAAAGAGACTGCCGGTCTCTTTCAGGAAATTGTCAGGGATCGTTGAATGCGAATGCATGACTTCATGGAGACCCTGCGATGCCCTTCCCCACCGACATTTTGCCCCGTTCCTCCTTCACGCTTAAAAGAAAAATTGCAAATGGCATTATCACAACTGCACTTGCGCTGGGCTCTCTGGCTGGTGTGACCGCAGCTGGCGCCAATACCGTTTTCTCTCCTGGTGACAAAGCGCCGGTAGCAAAGAATATTTCGAATGAAATTCTCCTGGAAGGACTTGAGCATCCCTGGTCCATGGCATTTCTGCCGGACAACGCCGGCATGCTGATTACCGAGCGCACCGGAACGCTCAATTACTGGAAACCAGGAAGCGACAAGCCATCGGCCGTCAGTGGCACACCCAAAGTCTGGGTCAGCGGCCAGGGCGGTCTGCTGGATGTGGCACTGGCGCCGGATTTTGCCAAATCTCGTCATGTGTACCTGAGTTATGCGGAAGAAGGCAAGGATGGCAAGGCCGGCACAGCGGTGGGCTTTGGACGTCTGTCTGATGACAACACCCGGCTTGAAGACTTCAAAACCATCTTCCGCCAGGAGCCCAAGCTGTCCACCGGAAACCACTTCGGCTCTCGCATCATCTTTGATCGCAAGGGCTATATGTTCATTGCCTTGGGAGAAAACAATCAGCGCCCCACCTCGCAGGACCTGGACAAACTTCAGGGAAAAGTGGTGCGGCTTTTTCCGGACGGTCGCATTCCGGACGACAATCCCTTCGTGAACAAACAGGGTGCACGTCCTGAAATCTGGTCCTATGGCCACCGCAACCAGCAGGGGGCGGCGCTCAACCCCTGGACAGGTGCTCTCTGGACCAATGAACACGGGGCGCGCGGCGGTGATGAAGTCAACATCCCTCAGGCCGGCAAAAATTACGGCTGGCCACTGGCCACCTATGGTGTCAATTACTCGGGCCTGCCCATTCCCGAAGCCAAAGGTACGGACGGCCCAGGCCTGACACAGCCCATCTACACCTGGAAAGTGTCTCCCGCCATCAGCGGTATGGCCTTCTACGATAACGACAAGTTCGCCGACTGGAAGCAGTCCGTCTTCATCGGCGCCCTCTCTCAGCAAAAACTGCTGCACCTGAAAGTGGATGGCAATACGCTGAAGGATGAGGAAGTGGTGTTCGAAGGAGAACGCGTACGTGATGTGAAAGTCGGCCCGGACGGCTACGTTTATATTCTGACGGATGCAAACGACGGCAAGCTGATTCGGCTGGGGCTGGACAAATAGCTGACACCGACAACGACAGGGCAGCAATTGCCGGCCCAGGCGCGACTATAAGCGCGAAGCAAGCCCTTATCATGCTTTTTCATGCTTCCTTCAGGCATCGATCAGGCATCGATCGGACTTCTATCTGGCCTCTATGAGACCTGTAATAAGTCCACAAAATTGGCCTGCCCGGTGACAAACCGTCGCCCGCCCGGTTCAAATATTCTGCATCGATCTACGCGGCGCAAATACAAATAATAATGACGCCCATAAAAATGCCCGTGCACTCCCTAAGGAGCCACGGGCTGTGAACCTGCGCGACTGACTTCTGTTTAGATTCTCTTCACGCTAAGCCGTAAATCGCTCAACCGTAAATCAGATCCGGTCTGCCTGTTGATTGACACGCAGACCCTGGCATTGCCAGCACACAGATCAATACAATACACGCGCCTTGATCGTACCTGGAATCGCCTTGAGCTGCTCCAGTGCTTTATCAACCTCTGGCGTTTCTACATCAATAACAACGTAGCCATTTTGCGGATCGGTCTGCAAGTACTGACCCACAATGTTGACGCCATCCTGCTGGAACACCTGGTTGATTGCCGTCAGGACACCGGGACGGTTCTCGTGGATATGCAGGAAGCGGCGTGCGCTCTTGTTCTCTGGCAGAGAAACTTCAGGGAAGTTCACGGCAGACAGTGTAGAACCGTTGTCGGAGTATTTGACCAGCTTGCTGGCCACTTCAATTCCGATATTCTCCTGTGCTTCAGACGTGGAGCCGCCGATATGCGGTGTCAGAATCACGTTGTCGAACTTGCGCAGCGGAGACACGAATTCCTCGTTGTTTGATTTGGGTTCAACGGGGAACACGTCAATAGCGGCACCCGCCAGACGTTTCTCTTCCAGTGCCTGTGCCAGTGCATCAAGGTCAACCACGGTACCACGGGAAGCATTGATCAGATGCGATCCCACTTTCATCTGTGCAATGCGTTCTGCGCTCATCAGGTTTTTGGTGCTGTCGTTTTCCGGCACGTGCAGAGAAACCACATCTGAAATATTCAGCAGTTCAGTCAGTGAGTTGACCACGCGCGCATTACCCAGAGGCAGCTTGCTTTCAATATCATAGAAATAGATTTCCATGCCCAGGGCTTCGGCCAGCACAGAGAGCTGTGTTCCGATATGACCATAGCCCACGATACCCAGTTTCTTGCCGCGTACTTCGTGACTGCCTACTGCGGATTTCATCCATTCACCACGGTGCACTTCTGCATTGGCAGCAGGAATACGACGCATCAGCAGGATCAGTTCAGCCAGCACCAGTTCTGCCACGGAACGCGTGTTTGAAAACGGTGCATTGAACACCGGCACACCCAGGCGCTTGGCCGCCTGCAGGTCTACCTGATTGGTACCGATACAGAAGCAGCCAACGGCAACCAGTTTTCTGGCCGACTCCAGAACCTCTGCCGTCAATTGTGTACGCGAACGAATCCCCACGAAATGTGCGTCGGCAACAGCTTCTTTGAGCTGATCGCCTTCCAATGCTTTTTTGTGATAATCAATATTGGTGTAGCCCGATGCATGCAGTACATCCAGCGCGTTCTGGTGAACGCCTTCGAGCAACACGATTTTGATTTTGTTTTTATCAAGAGACACTTTTTCCATGGGTTTCTTCGCTTATTACAGTTGGGTGTGGGGAGATTTATTGTATCGAAATGCGCTGACGGCGTCTTGCAATGCCACAGCCACCAGTCAAATGTACCGCGCGCAGTCTTAAACTGAGGTGAATTTATTCATATCGTCATGAATTGCGTGCATAAAAAAAGCGCCCTGCGTTCATGCTACAGGGCGCTTGATGCCCCGGCCGAAGCCGGGGTGCAACGGAAGACCTGACCGATTACTCGGCGGCAGGCGGTTCCTCGTCGCTATTGGTACCCAACGGTGCGAACACATTGTCGAGCGTGACAGGAGCCGATTCCTCGAAAGGATTCTCCTGGGCACGCACGGCAGCACGTTCCACACGTTCGTTTTCCTCTTTCGCCTTGCGGGCAAGGTGGAAAGACAGACCGGTACCGGCAGGGATCAGGCGACCCACGATCACGTTTTCTTTCAGACCACGCAGTTCATCACGTTTACCCATGATGGCTGCTTCGGTCAGAACCCGAGTCGTTTCCTGGAAGGAAGCGGCCGAGATGAACGAATCGGTAGAGAGCGAGGCCTTGGTAATACCCAGCAGAATGTTCTCGTAAGTGGCGGGAATTTTACCCTCGGCAATCACGCGATCATTCTCGTTGAGCAGTTCGGCGCGTTCAACCTGTTCACCAGGAATGAACGATGCATCACCCGGATCCACGATATTCACACGACGCAGCATCTGACGAACGATCACTTCAATGTGCTTGTCATTGATCTTCACGCCCTGCAGACGGTAAACGTCCTGAACTTCGTCAACGATATAGGTAGCCAGCTTCTCGATGCCCTGCAGACGCAGAATATCGTGAGGATCGGCCGGACCGTCCACAATCATCTCACCCTGGTTAACCACCTGGCCGTCGTGCACCAGAACCTGTTTCTCTTTCGGAATCAGGAACTCATGGGCCGTACCGTCAGTTTCGGTGATGACCAGACGCTGTTTACCTTTAGTATCTTTACCGAAGGAAACCGTACCGGTGACATCGGCCAGCATACCGGCGTCTTTCGGTGAACGAGCTTCGAACAGCTCGGCCACACGAGGCAGACCCCCGGTAATATCGCGGGTTTTCTGGGATTCCTGAGGAATACGAGCCAGAATCTCACCGATATTGACCTGTTGGCCATCGCGCACGGTAATCAGCGCACCGACCGGGAATGAAATATTCACGGAGTGATCCGTACCGGCAATCTTCACCTCTTCACCGGCCTCGTTGATCAGTTTAATCTGAGGACGCATCAGCGTTTTACCGCCGCGTGATTTCGGCGTGATGACCACCAGCGTAGACAGACCGGTCACTTCGTCGACCTGTTTGGCAACGGTCTGGCCTTCTTCGATATTTTCGAAGCGGACGGAACCGGAGTATTCAGATACGATAGGACGAGTCAGCGGATCCCATGTTGCAAGACGGGTACCTGCTTTTACGCTGTCGTTGTCACCCACCAGAACGGTCGCACCATAAGGAATCTTGTGGCGTTCGCGCTCGCGGTTGCTGTCGTCAAAAATCACGATCTCACCGGAACGGGAAATGGCCACACGCTCGTTCTTGGCGTTGGTCACATACCGCATGGAGCCGGCAAATCCGACAGTACCGGCAGACTTGGTTTCAACCGAAGAGGCCATGGCTGCACGCGAGGCCGCACCACCAATGTGGAACGTACGCATGGTCAGCTGTGTACCTGGTTCACCAATGGACTGAGCTGCAATCACACCCACGGCTTCGCCGGTGTTAACCATATTGCCGCGACCCAGGTCACGACCATAGCAGTGTGCGCAAAGACCATGACGTGTTTCGCAGGTCAGCGGTGTGCGGATCTTGACTTCATCCACACCGATGCGATCGATCAGTTCAACTGCATCTTCATCCAGCAGCGTACCGGCAGCAATCGCTGTTTCCTGGGTATCAGGATTGACGATATCGGCGGCAGCTACACGACCCAGAATACGGTCACGCAGCGGCTCGATAACCTCACCACCTTCCACCAGGGCTTTCATCAGATAGCCGTTGGTTGTGCCGCAATCGGTTTCGGTGATGACCAGATCCTGGGTCACGTCAACCAGACGACGCGTCAGGTAACCCGAGTTCGCGGTTTTCAGCGCGGTATCGGCCAGACCTTTACGTGCACCGTGAGTGGAGATGAAGTACTGAAGCACGTTCAGACCTTCACGGAAGTTGGCGGTAATTGGCGTTTCGATGATCGAACCGTCAGGTTTGGCCATCAGACCACGCATACCAGCCAGCTGGCGAATCTGTGCAGCAGAACCCCGGGCACCGGAGTCAGCCATCATGTAGATGGAGTTGAACGATTCCTGGCGGGCATTTTCGCCCAGACGGGTTACCACTGGCTCTGTCGCCAGTTGTTCCATCATGGCTTTACCCACTTTATCACCGGCCTTGCCCCAGATATCAACCACGTTGTTATAACGTTCCTGGGAAGTCACCAGACCAGACGAATACTGCTTGTCGATCTCTTTGACCTCGTTGCTGGCCTGCGTCAGAATTTCTTCCTTCACAGTCGGAATCACCATATCGCCCATGGCAATGGAAATACCGGCACG
>JAFAGQ010000255.1 GCA_023422555.1 Pseudomonadota bacterium | reverse complement strand
AGGCATCCGTCAGCGACAGGTCATGCAGATCGCCGATGAGCTTGTTCAACTGCAGCACCTGCTGATGCATGACAGACAGCGACTCTTCGCTGGGACTGCGTATTTTGTCCTGAATGGCTTCGATCTCCGCCTGCACAACTGCCAGGGGAGTGCGCAATTCATGTGAAATATCGGCCATAAAGGCGCGCCGTGTTTGCTCATTATTTTCCAGTGCCTGCGCCATTCTGTTGAAGTCGTCCGCCAGCGCACCCAGCTCGTCGCGTGAACCGGGTGAAATGCGTGAGGCATAATTTCCCTGTGCCAGCGCATGGGTTGCCGCCGCCATATTGCGGATTCTGTTGAGGATACTGCGAGCAATCAGGAAAGCGAAGAGGGCCACAATGATGATTGAAATGGTGGCGATCAGCACCATCACCTGCAACTGTGATTCCAGGAAACGGGATTCACCAGGCGCCAGAACGTTTTCAAAAGGTATCATGGCGAGCCAGCCTACCGTTTTGCCATCAACAATAATCGGCGCTCGCAGGGAATCCTTGTTCACTGTCGGGTTGCCCGCCAGCCAGGTCAGATCCTTATCCAGCAGCCCCATGCGTACGATGGCACCGGACTGATCCGCGGCCGAAGGGCTTCTGAACCTTTCATCGGAGTCCAGGGGCGGCCGCAAGGTGTCAAACCAGGCTTTGAGATTGTGACGTACAAAATCCCAGTTCTGATGTTTTCTGTAAGCCTTTTCAATGAGTGGACGTGCCTCCTGCATGCTATCTCGACCCTGATCGTTCAGATAGCCCAGGAACCCGTGTTCAAAACTGTAGCGCATGGCCATGGCCTGCATGACCATGACGGCCGCGCAAACGGTCAGGACGGCGAGGAAAAGCTTGACGGTTAGACTGATTTTCATGGTATTGCAAAGGTAAGGGTGCGTTTCCACACGAGCCTTCAGTATAGCGACGAAGTATATCGTCGCGATGCCACATAAACCCTAAGAAACCAATTCTTCATATTTTGCTCACATTTGATTTTTACGATACCGGTATCACAAATCCAATTGAGATCAGGATATGCAAGTTTTCACGAGCCACTCGTTCCGGCACCGCGCCCTGGCGCTGCTTATTGTTCCGCTGTTTTTGCTGTCGGCATGCAAGGAGCAATCGCAGATGCCGCCAGAGCAGCAGATAGAAGTTGGGGTTACAACAGTAAAAACAGAGAGTCTGCCCATTTCAAACGAACTGGCAGGTCGCACCCGTGCATACCAGTCTTCTGAGGTCCGGCCGCAGGTGGGTGGGATTCTGCGCAAGCGTCTCTTCAAGGAAGGCAGCCTGGTCAAAGCGGGCGATGTACTGTATGAGATTGATTCGGCGTCCTATCAGGCCAGCTACGAAAGCAAAAAAGGCACGCTCGCCGAGGCGCAGGGGGAACTGCTGTCAGCTAAACCCAAAGCTGCGCGGACCAAACGGCTGATGGCCATGGATGCGGCCAGCCGGCAGGACGGCGATGATGCAGCCGCCACATTGAAGAAGGCCGAGGCGGCGGTACAGATTGCCAAGGCGGATGTGGAGCAGGCACGTATCAATCTGAATTACACAAAAATCCGTGCTCCTATTTCCGGCATTATCGGTACGTCCAGCTATACGGAAGGCGCGCTTCTGACGGCTGAACAGACCACGGCACTTGCCAAAATCAACCAGCTTGATCCCATGTATGTGGATGTCAGCCAATCCGGATCTGCGTTGTTGCGTCTGCGAAAAATGGTCAAGGATGGCACACTGAAGTCAGTCGAAGGCAAAATTCCTGTGACGCTGTTGCTCGAGGACGGGACCGAGTACGAGCACGCCGGCACGCTGGAAGTGGTGGCTTCCGAGGTCGATGAGGAGACCGGTACCGTCAATATCCGTGCGGTCATTCCCAATCCCGATGGCGACCTCTTGCCGGGCATGTACGTCAAGACCCGGCTATCAATGGCAATCAATGCCCAGGCAATGCTGATACCGCAAAAGGCGGTCACCCGCAATAACAAGGGGGAGGCAACCGCGTGGATTGTCGATGAATCAGGCAAGGTCGCGCAGCGCATCCTGCAGCTGGGTCAGGCTGTAGGCGATCGATGGGTCGTTTCCTCGGGCGTCAAAGAGGGAGACCGGGTTGTAGTCGAAGGTACGCAAAAAATCAAAAGTGGCGATCTTGTCAAGACCGTAGAGGTTGACAGCAAAGTTGCCGCTGTGGACCCCGCAGAGGGTTCATCGACCGAAGTCGCCAGCAACGTTAAACAAGACCAATAACCAGGTAAGCAACAAAGTCATGGCTCAATTTTTCATCAAACGGCCCATCTTTGCCTGGGTTATTTCAATTGTTATCACACTGGCCGGTATGATTTCCATTTTGTCGCTGCCAGTTGAACAGTATCCGGACATTGCGCCGCCATCCATTTCGATTCGCGCCACCTATACCGGCGCCAATGCAGATACCGTGCAGAACTCGGTCACCCAGATTCTGGAACAGCAAATGACCGGGCTGGATAACCTGCTATATATGACCTCCAGCAGTTCTACCGGCAGCGCGCAGCTAACGCTGACCTTCGCATCAGGGACCAATCCCGACACAGCGCAGGTGCAGGTACAGAACAAGGTCTCACAGGCCAATTCCATGCTCCCTCAGTCGGTGCAGCAGGAGGGCGTGACGGTGTCCAAATCCAATCAGGGCAGCATGTTCATGGTGCTGGCATTCCTGTCGGAAGATGGAAGCATGGATGCGACGGACATTTCAGACTATATGGCCTCAACCATCCAGGACCCTATCAGCCGGATCGACGGGGTTGGCAATGCCAACGTCTTCGGGTCTGAATATGCCATGCGAATCTGGCTCGATCCCGAGAAACTGAGTCATTACAAGCTTAATACTTCAGATGTGATAACCGAAATTGAGGCACAGAATGCGGATGTGTCGTCGGGTGAACTGGGTGGCGTGCCTGCCGCAAAAGGTCAGCAGCTGAATGCAACGGTAAGCTCGCGCAGTCGTTTGCAGACGCCTGCGCAATTTGGCGAAATTGTTCTCAAGTCTGACAGCAATGGCGCAATCGTTACGTTAAAAGATGTGGCGACCATAGAAATGGGTTCGCAGGATTATTCAGCGGTTTCAAAATTCAACGGCAAGCCGGCTTCCGGCATGGGACTGGAACTGGCCACGGGCGCCAATGCCCTGGATGTGTCAAAAGCGGTGAAGGCGAAGCTGCAGGAACTCAGCGAGCATTTTCCCAGCGGGCTGAGCTACAGTATTGCGTACGATACGACGCCGTTTGTCAGCCTGTCGATTACGGAAGTGGTCAAGACGCTGGGCGAGGCCATTGCGCTGGTCGTTGTGATTATGTACCTGTTCCTGCAGAACTGGCGCGCAACCCTGATCCCGGTGGTCGCCGTGCCTGTGGTATTGATGGGAACGTTTGGCGTGCTGTCTCTGCTCGGTTATTCGATCAATACGCTGACGCTATTTGCCATGGTACTCGCTATTGGCCTGCTGGTGGATGATGCGATTGTAGTGGTGGAAAACGTGGAGCGGGTCATGTCGGAAGAGGGACTTTCGCCGATTGAAGCAACCAGCAAGTCCATGACGCAGATCACCGGCGCACTGGTGGGTATTGCCATGGTGCTCACAGCCGTTTTCATTCCGATGGCTTTCTTCGGCGGATCTACCGGTGAAATTTATCGTCAGTTCGCCGTGACGATTTCTGCAGCCATGATTCTGTCTGTGATTGTGGCCCTGACACTCAGCCCGGCCCTGTGCGCTTCTATTCTGAAACCTATTCATCAGGGAGGCCAGGTTTCACGCCGTGGCCCGCTGGGCAGGTTCTTCGCCTGGTTTAACCGTGTTTTCGATCGTAATACAGGTCGGTACCAGAAAGGCGTGGGACGTGTTATCCGTCACCGCAAACTGGGTCTGCTGGTTTACGCCGTTCTGATTGCCCTGATGGGAGTACTGTTCATGCGACTTCCCACCTCCTTTCTTCCTCAGGAAGATCAGGGAATGCTGATGGTCATGTTCAATACGCCACCTGGTGCAACGCAGGAACGCACGCTGGAGTCAATCAAGAAGGCAACAGACTATATTCAGAAACAGCCCGGCGTGGAGAGTGTCTTTTCAGTCGCCGGATTCAGTACCTCGGGCAGCAGTCAGAACTCAGGTATGGGCTTTGTTCGACTCAAGGACTGGGATGACCGTGATCAGACAGCCGAACAGATATCCACGGGTCTGACGATGCAAATGTCTTCGCTTATGCGCGATGCGCAAGTCTTTGTGATTACGCCGTCGGCCATCCCCGGTCTGGGCAACAGCTCCGGCTTCACCATGCATCTGCAGGATCTGAGCGGCAATGGCCATGAAAAACTGGTCGAAGCCAGACAGCAGCTGCTGGCAAATGCGGCAAAAAATCCAGACCTGGCAAACGTCCGATTCAACGGGCTTGAAGATGCGCCTACCTTTAAGCTGGATCTGGACGATAGAAAGGCCCGCGCCCTGGATCTGACGCTGAGCGACATCAACAGTACGCTGAGTACGGTATTGGGCGGAAGCTACGTCAATGATTTTGTACACAATAGTCGGGTCAAACGCGTTTATGTACAGGGCGAGGTAACGGCTCGCATGCTGCCGCAGGATATCGACCGGTGGCAGGTTCGCAATTCGGATGGCGATATGGTGCCGTTTTCGGAGTTTGCCAAGGGTCGCTGGTCTTACGCTCCTCAGGTCATCAATCGTTTTAACGGTGTAGAGGCCATGGAAATTACGGGTGAACCTGCCAGCGGTGTGAGTTCGGGTACGGCCATGGATGCCGTCTCGGGGCTGGCTTCGGATCTGCCTGGTGGATACAGTTATGCCTGGTCTGGCATGTCCTACCAGGAAAAAGTATCGGGGACGCAGGCCTGGATGCTGTACGCGGTGACAGTGCTGTTTGTATTTCTGTGTCTGGCAGCACTTTATGAAAGCTGGACCATCCCTGTTGCGGTCATGCTGGCTGTTCCTGTTGGAACACTGGGGGCGGTCCTGTTCACCACCCTGCGCGGGCTGAACAGTGATATCTATTTCCAGGTGGGCCTTCTGGCGACCATCGGGCTGGCTGCCAAAAACGGTATTCTGATTGTCGAATTTGCGCGCGAGCTGGAGCAGCAGGGCAGGTCGGTCCTGCGGGCCACACTGCAGGCAGCAAAAATGCGCCTTCGTCCCATTGTCATGACATCGCTGGCCTTTATGCTGGGCGTTCTGCCCATGGTTCTGGGCACCGGCGCCGGCTCGGGTGCCAGACACTCGCTGGGAACCGGCGTACTGGGTGGCACACTGATTTCTACATTGCTGGGCATCTTTTTCGTCCCGCTCTTTTACATCATTATCCGTACCCTGTTCCCAGGGCGTAAAAAACGCGCTGAGCTTACTACTGCGCGGGAAGACACATTATGAGAAAAGCACGAATTTTAAGCGTTCTGGCTGCCAGCCTGTTGCTCTCGGGCTGCATGAGTCTGGCACCTGATTATCAGCGTCCTGACAATCCAGTCCCGGCACAATGGCGCAATCAGTCCTCCGTCACCGATGGGGCGAATGCGGCACAGGGCAAGGCCCAGCCTTTATCCACTATCAGCTGGCAGTCGTTCTTCCAGGATGAGCGACTGCGCAAGGTCATCGCACTGGCGCTGGAGAACAACCGGGATCTGCGCGTCTCCGTACTGAATATCGAGAAAGCACGTGCCCAATATCGGGTACAGCGCTCCGAATCGCTGCCTACCATCAGTGCCAGCGGATCGCAAACGGTGTCGCGCAGTTCCGCTGCCAACAGCATGACAGGAACGTCTGAGGTCGGTCGACAGTATTCGGCCGAAATCGGATTCAGCAGTTATGAACTGGATCTGTTCGGGCGAATTCGCAGTCTGAATGATCAGGCGCTGGAGACGTTCTTCGCTACCGAAGAAACGCGACGCAGCGCGCAACTGAGTCTGATAGCCGAAGTCGCCGGCGACTGGCTCACGCTGGCCAATGACCGGCAGTTGCTGAAGCTTGCCAATGACACCCTGGCCAGCCAGCAACGGACGCTTGCATTGAGCGAAGCGCGTCACAAGGAAGGTGCCATTTCCGGACTGGATCTGGCGCAGATTCGCATGAGTGTAGAAAGCGCTCGCGCTGATGCGGCCAAGCAGAAGTCACAGATTGAACAGGACCGGAATGCGCTGGAACTGCTTGTGGGTACCACGGTGCCGGATAACCTGCTGCCTGATGGTAGTGTCTCCGGTGCGATTCCGCTGGCACAGATTCCTGGTAATCTGAGCTCAACCGTATTGCTCGACAGGCCCGATGTACTGTCCGCCGAACATACGCTGCGCGCCGCGAATGCGGAAATCGGCGCCGCCCGTGCCGCATTCTTTCCGACCATTTCACTGACAGTGTCTGGCGGGCAAAGCAGCGACCAGCTGTCGACGCTGTTCAACGGCGTGAACCGGACCTGGTCTTTCGTTCCTTCTATTAGTATTCCGATTTTCTCGGCGGGTAATCTGAGTGCATCTCTGAAAGTATCGGAAACGGAAAAGAACATTGCCGTTGCTGATTACGAGAAAACCATACAGACCGCATTCAAGGAAGTTGCAGATGCATTTGCGATCCGCGCCACCATGAAAGAGCAGATGGATGCACAAAACGCACTTGTGAATGCAGGCAGCTCGGCCTACCGGCTTGCCCGGGCACGTTATCAGAGTGGCATGGATGGTTACCTGGACGCACTGGATGCGCAGCGAACGCTATACAGCGCGCAGCAAACCCAGTTGAATCTGCAACTGAGCGATCTGATGAACCGCGTAACAATCTACAAAGTACTGGGCGGTGGGCTGAATGCTTCCAAATAGTGTATCAGTTCCGGAAGCGGGGCCTGATCCAGTCCTGCCGATGTGGCCTCACCATAAAGGGCCTTGATGGCCTGAGCAACGTGAGATTGCGCATTCTGCTCCTGCGCCATGGTGCAGTAATAACTGATGTCCTTCAAGGTATTTGATATGGAGAAACGAAAGCCGGAGGGATCATCGGCCTCAATAAACGGCCGCATTCGGTCAAGAACAACACCTGCACCTCCACCTTTAGCAAGAATCTCGCAAAACGTCTGTGGGTCTGTGCCAGCCTTATGCGCGCAGGCGGCCGCTTCGGCCAGCACGGCAGCAAATCCTAATGACACGTAGTTATGCAGCAGTTTCATGCGATGGCCGGACCCCACGGCGCCGGCATGGGTGATATTCTCGGCATAGCACTCCAGGATCGGAAGGCAGCGGTCAAACACATCTCGATCTCCGCCTACAATCAGATTCAGCCGTCCTTCGGCAGCTTCTTTTGGCGTGCGCGTCATCGGGGCATCCAGAAACGCTCCCCCGGCATCCTTCACAGCGGTGGCGATTTTCAAAGTGGAAGAGGGGATGGCCGTGGAGCAATCGATCACAGTGGCTCCTTTTTTAAGACCAGCAAGTACACCTTCTTCCTGGAACAGAACTTGTTCGACCTGCGGCGAACCGGTCACACACAGAATGAGAATATCAGAGCTACCTGCCAGCTCAGCCACCGATCTGGCGGTTTTTGCGCCAGCCTTGATCAGCGGATCCAGAGGCTGATTTCCTTCGTGTTCAAGAATCGTTACAGAATGATTATGACGCAGCAGGCTGGCAGCAATGCCGGAACCCATCAGCCCAGCACCTATCAGGCCAATTTGAATCGCTTGTTGTTTCATGAATAATGTCTCGTCGTTGGATTTGTCGTTAACGTGATCGCGCCCGAAGTACAGCCTGGGTAAATGTAGCATTGTTCGCGGACACATGTAATAAACATGTATATCATCATTCATTCCGGTTATATAGATAGATTTGACAGATTAGATTATGAGTATCATCATTAAGTCCGTCTCTATGTCAAATGTCATTAATTCAATTGGAATAAAAAATATGACCCAGAAATCGCTTTTCGAACCCTATGAGCTGGGCGCACTGACGCTCTCCAATCGTATTGTCCTGGCTCCGCTTACTCGTAACCGTGCAGTTGCCGGTTTTGTACCCAACGAACTGGCTGCTACCTACTATGCGCAACGTGCTTCTGCCGGTTTGCTGATTGCAGAAGCAACGCAGATATCCCAACAGGGGCAGGGTTATCAGGATACCCCAGGCATTTATACCCAGGATCAGATCGACGGCTGGCGGCGGGTGACCGATGCGGTACACGGCAAGAACGGGCGCATTTTTCTCCAGCTGTGGCATGTTGGTCGTATTTCTCATACAGATCTCCAGGAAAACGGCGGGGCACCTGTTGCACCTTCTGCCATACGCGCCAATACCAAGACCTTCGTAAACAATGAGTTTGTACCGGTGTCGGAACCGCGTGCGCTGGCGCTTGAGGAACTGCCGGGTATCGTAGAGGATTTTCGTCGTGCAGCGGCCAACGCAATCGCAGCAGGGTTTGATGGTGTCGAAATCCATGCGGCCAACGGTTATCTGCTGGATCAGTTTCTGAAGGATGGCGCGAATCAACGCACAGACGCTTATGGCGGAAACGTTGAGAATCGGGCAAGGCTGACGCTCGAAGTGGCGCGTGCCGTGGTGCAGGAGATTGGCGCTGAAAGAACCGGCATTCGCATATCACCTGTTTCGCCCGCCAATGATATTTCCACCAGCGAGCCTCAGGCACAGTTTGATTATCTGGTTACCGAGCTGGACGCTTTGGGGCTGGTCTATCTGCACGTTGTGGAAGGGGCGACAGGCGGTGCGCGTGACGTCGCGCCTTTTGACTTTGATGCCCTGCGCCGTCAGTTCCGCAATACATATATTGCCAACAACGGGTACGATCTGAATCTGGCAAAGACGCGGCTTGAAGAAGACAAGGCCGATTTGTTTGCTTTTGGTCGTCCCTTTATTGCCAATCCGGACCTGGTTGAGCGTTTGAAAACCGGTGCACCGCTGGCACAACTGGATCAGGCGACGCTGTACGGTGGCGGCGCAAAGGGTTACACAGATTATCCTGCGCTGGATACGGCTGAAGCCTGATCGCGCTAAAGCTTAATTGACATCCACGATCGTTACCCAGTTGGCGCCTTTGCCGACTGGGTATTTGTTGATGTATTTGAGCAGACCACTATTCTGATCAATCGAATAGAGCGATACAGTCGGAGATTTTTCTCCGCTGACCACAACATATCTGCCACTTGGATCAATTGCAAACCCCCTGGGGCCTTTTTCAGTTTTGATTTGCCCCAGATAGGTAAGTCTGCCCGCAGAATCCACTGCAAACTGACTCAGAGTGCTTAATGTGCGCTCCGACGAATACAGGAACTTTCCATTGGGTGTCATCTGAATATCGGCAGACCAGACCGCTCTTGACTCATCGAAGGGGACTGCACCTGGCGTACCCACAGGTACTCGCGGCTGGCCTGGCACAAGCATGGTGTCAGCGGGCTGACTGGAAATGGTCTGAACCTCTTTGAGCTCCCCGTTATCCTCACGCTGATACACATTGATGTATCCGGTGAGTTCGCTCAGAATGTAGACATGTTTGTTATCCGGCGAAATCGCAGAGTGACGCGGCCCAAATCCTTTCTTCGTTGGCAGGGATGTTGCTGTAGTTGCCATTGGCATATCACGACTGGCATCAAAGGCGTAGCTGCGAATCTCATCGGTACCCAGATGCGGAACATACACTGTCGAGTTTGAGTAATCCACCCTGATCGAGTGTGGATTTTTACCTCCGCTTTTGAAGAACTGACGCGGAGACTTTTCTGGCAAACCCGTATCCGTGATTCGATGTACGCCAATTGTGAATCCGCCATATGAAGCCGATAGCAACCATTTTCCCGTACGGTCCAGACCAAGACTGACCATGCTGTCTGGCATGGCAATGGTATCCGCAAGTATCAGCTGACCGGTTTTGGGATTGATTCGATAGGTATAGAGTGCGTAAGGCTTTTCCCGCATGGCTGCGTAGAGAAACTTGCCATCCGCGCTGGCTGCCATTGGCATGGCAAGTTTTGCCGCGCTTGCCTGCTCAATGGGTATCAGTCTGGCCTTTGCAGATGTATCCAGTTTGTAAGCAGAGATGGTGGCGTCGGTCTGGTTTGACACATATACGTAGGTATTTGCCAGCGCCGAATGGCTAGCACCCAGCAGGGACAGCATGAAAACGGTCTTTTTCAGAGAAATCACATTTGTGTTAATCATCTGTCTTCCTTGCGAGGGCGATTATGGCGAGAGTGCGCACGGACTCTCTCAGCAAATTCTCTCACGCTATCCTCGCATCGAGCCAAAATTATTTTAGTTTTGAACGAAAAAATTATTTGCGTTAAACGCCACACTATCTGCAACAGGCACAAGCATTAAAAGCTGTTTTCATTGATAAAACCAGCCATCTATGGTCGAATGGGATGAGCGCGCCTGTTCCATCATCCTTTGGCACGCTGTCAATAGTGGCTTTTCCCTGCATAAAGGAGGTATCTATGACAGTCCTTGTCGAACGGCGACCATCGTCCGTGGCTAATTCCATTTATCAGTTGTTAAATCCCATCCCCTTTGGTTTTTTCGTCGCAGCACTGATTTTCGATGCCGTCTATTTTCAGACCGCAGAAATGATGTGGAGCAAAGGC
>JAFAGQ010000254.1 GCA_023422555.1 Pseudomonadota bacterium | reverse complement strand
CGCGCCACAATGCAATAATGAGAATCTTACTCGTCGAAGACGAACCCTCGCTGGCCCGATGGCTGGCCAAAAGCCTGGCGCGTTACGCCGGGTTCATTGTCGAGTGGGCCGACGACGGGCTGCTGGCCGTGCGACGCCTGGAACTGGAAGAGTATGATGCGGTCATTCTTGATCTGGGGCTGCCTGGCCTGGACGGCGCTGGCGTGCTGGCCCGCATGCGTGCGCGCGACGATCGCACACCGGTACTCGTGCTGACAGCCAGAGATTCATTGAACCAGCGCATTGATATGCTGCATCAGGGTGCCGATGATTTTCTGGCCAAGCCGTTTGAAGTGGGTGAACTAGAAGCGCGGCTGACTGCGCTGGTGCGGCGCAGCCGTGGCAAAAGTCGGCCGCGATTAATGCTGGGCAACCTGTCCCTGGACAATTCGCTTCAGCAGTTTTATCTGTCCGAGCAGCCGCTGGCCCTTTCGCCACGGGAAACTGCGGTATTGCGCGTGCTGATGCAGCGCAGTGGCGAGCCTGTGAGCAAGCAGTCCATTCTGGATCGTGTCGTGGCCGATGACAAAGAGGTCAACCTGGAAGCCATTGAAGTGATTGTGCATCGGCTTCGCAAAAAACTCACCGGCAGCGGGGCGCAGATCGTGACCGTGCGCGGCGTGGGCTACAGCCTGGAAGCGCTGACGACAGCAATATCACAGGCGTCATCAACTTCGCAGGATTCGCAAACGTCATCAACATCACAGGCGTCTTCAACACCGCAGAATTTGCAGACGTCATCGGCATCGCAGACGTCATCGATACCGCAGGACTCGCAAACGTCATCAACATCACAGATGTCATCGACACCACAGGATTCGCAAACGCCATCGGCATCACAGACGTCATCAACACCGCAGAATCCGCAGACGAACAAATCATGAGACTGTTTTCCCGCAGCATGAAATCCATTCTGCTCTGGCTGCTGGTGCCTGCGCTGCTGCTCACCATGCTCACGGTTCTGGCGTTGTCTAACAAGGACCTGCGCAGGCAGATTACAACAGCCTATGACCGGTCTCTGGTGGGGGCGCTCAACTCTCTCAATCACAATATTTCCACGCAAAATGGCGGGTTGTCGCTGGATCAGCCCTATACGCTGCTGGAGTTCTACGAGCTCACCGCCAATGCCGCGGTGTATTTCAAAATTGCCGCAGAAGACGGCCTGTCCGTGATCGGCAATGCCGATCTGCCGATACCCACGATGTCCCTGGAGTCGGGCAAAATCTATTTCTTTGATACCGACTATCTGGGCGAACCGGTGCGTTCCGTAGTGATGGCGCGTGACGCCGATCCGCCACTATACGGTGATAAAAGCGTGCGAATCATCATACAGGTGGCCGAAGGCATCGGTGATCGCGAATCGTTCATCGATCGCATGCTGTGGCGCTCCGTGGGACGTGATCTGCTGATGATTGTCGTGGTCATGATCATTGTGATTTTTGGCATTATCTTTGCGGTGCGGCCGCTGGCTCGCCTCAGGCACGAAATGCGTTCGCGCTCCATCAACGACATGCGTCCGGTCAGTACAGAGGGCCTGCCCAAGGAAGTCACGCCGCTGGTCAATGCCATCAATTCGCATATGCAGCGCTATACCCAGCAGGCAGACCGACAGCGACAGTTCCTGGATGACGCCTCGCATCAACTCAAAACGCCGCTGGCGGTACTCAAAATGCAATTGGACTATGCCTTGCGCGAATCGGATCCCGAAGAAATCCGCGAAGTGCTGCGATCCATGAACGAAGGCGTGGATCGCGCCATTCGCATGACCAGTCAGATGCTCGCGCTGGCCCGGGTACGCGATTCGCTGGACAACGAAGTGTCGCAGAACGGCGTACAGGTTGACCTGGCGGCACTGGTCAATGAACTGATTGCAGATTTATGGCCACTGATTCGCGAACGCGAGATCGACGTGGAAGTCGTGCGTCCGGATGCGCCCTTATATGTGCAGGGAATAGCCTGGCTATTGCAGGAGGCGCTGCGCAATGTGCTGGACAATGCGATTCGCTACAGTCCGTCTGGCGGTGCGGTACTGATCATGCTGCGTCAGACGTCATCGGGCTCCGCCGAAGTGGTTGTTGAAGATAACGGACCCGGCATGTCTGATGAGGACAGGGAAAAGGCCGGTACGCGCTTCAGACGAGGCAAGGCAGGCAAGCATTTGCCCGGTGCCGGACTGGGCCTGGCTATTGTCAACACCATTATGCAAATGCATCAGGCAACGATGGAGCTGGGGGCGGGAGAAAAGCTTTCCGGGCTGCGGGTTCGACTAGTGTTTTCCCTTAGTTTGAAGGCTTAATGCGGTTTGCGCGCCAATTTGAAAGCAAACCGAAAGGTTGCATCTGTAAGGTACGGGCAGTCAGGCTTTGGGCCTGTATTTTCCCTAATCCAATTATAAAGATGAGACTAATCATGAGTTCTTCTTTCCTGTCCCGGGTCATTGGCGCCTCTGTGGTTGCCGCCCAGCTCGTTATCGCGCAGACTGCTTTTGCCGATGAACCCCGTCGTCCAGAATGTATTGCACCGGCACAGCCCGGTGGTGGTTTTGACCTGACCTGCCGTCTGGCGCAGGAAGGTCTGAAGCAAAGCGGTGCGCTCAAGTCAGCCATGCGTATTGTGTACATGCCAGGTGGTATCGGTGCGGTAGCGTACAACAACGTGGTTGCCCAGAAACCTTCCGAAGGCGGCACAATCGTAGCCTTCTCTGGTGGTTCACTGCTGAATCTGGCACAGGGCAAATTTGGTAAATACAACGAAAACGATGTACGCTGGCTTGCCGCCGTCGGTACCGATTATGGTGTCGCCGTAGTACGCAAGGATTCTCCTTATCAGGACCTGAAATCGCTGATGGAAGCGTTCAAACAGGATCCAACAAAAATCGTACTGGGTGCGGGCGGTACCGTAGGCAGCCAGGACTGGATGAAAGCCGCGCTGACTGCCAAGGCAGCCGGTGTGGATTACAAGAAAATGCGCTTTGTCGCATTTGAAGGGGGCGGCGAAGCCGTAACGGCACTGCGTGGCGGTCATATTCAGGCCTACATGGGTGATGCAGCTGAAGCCTTTACCATGCTGGAAGGCGGCGCGCCCATCAAGGTACTGGCTGTGTTCAACGACAAACGTCTGGACGGCAAATTCAAGGATGTGCCCACTGCCAAAGAACAGGGCTTCGACATTCAGTGGCCTATCATTCGTGGCTACTACGTTGGCCCCAAAGTCTCCGATGCTGATTACAACTTCTGGCTCGATGCTTTCAAGAAAATGGGTACCGATCCCCAGTTCGCAAAACTGCGCGAACAACAGGGTCTGTTTCCTTTCGACAAGACTGGCGCCGAGCTCGATTCTTATGTCAAGGAACGCGTCGAAGAATATCGCAAACTGGCTGACTCCTTCGGCCTGATGAAAAAATAACAGACCTTCCTGCCGTTGCCTGCCGTCTTGCGCGGGCAACGGATCAGCGCCGTGTCGCTGAAAATGTCTCTGTCTGGAACTACCATCATGAATGATCGCATATTGGGCGTCGTGGCCCTGGGCGTCGCTGTATTTCTGACCGTCTTCGGCTGGAATCTGCATGCCCCTGTTTCCTACGAACCTGTGGGCCCTCGCGCCTTTCCCTTGCTGATTGCACTTGTCATTGGCCTTTGCGGCCTGTGGCTGATCTACAAGAATGACTTTACTGCCGAGTCCAACCCACCCGGAGCCAATAGCAGGATCTTCCTGATGGTTGTCGTGGCTTTGGGCTACGCGTTCCTGTTTCAATGGCTGGGATTCATCATTGCCACAACTGTCATGACCGTCCTGGTCGGACGACTGTTTGGCGGCTCCTGGCTCAAATGTCTGATTGGCGGCCTGGTCATGGGCGTGCTGTTTTTCTTCCTGTTTGACCGCGCGCTGGATGTCGTGCTGCCGACAGGTCTTCTGGAGGGCCTGCTATGAGCGGCTTGATCGATCACTTATCCATCGGCTTCGGTGTTGCGCTCACCTGGAGCAACCTGCTGATTGCTGCTGTGGGGGCGTTTCTGGGAACGCTGGTTGGCGTGCTGCCCGGTCTGGGAC
>JAFAGQ010000377.1 GCA_023422555.1 Pseudomonadota bacterium | reverse complement strand
AAAAAGACAAGCAGATCATGCTTGTTGCACAAAAATCCGCAAGCAAAGATGAGCCCGGCCCCGACGATATGTATGATATCGGCTGCGTCGCCTCTATCCTGCAAATGCTTAAGCTCCCCGATGGCACGGTCAAGGTGCTGGTCGAGGGTCAGCAGCGTGCACGTGTAGAAAAAGTCATTGAAACTGAATCGCACTTTTCTGCACAGATTCTTCCCATTGCGCAAAACGATACGCGTAATTCGGAAGTTGAAGCCCTGCGTCGCACCATCATTGCCCAGTTCGACCAGTACGTCAAACTGAACAAGAAAATTCCACCTGAAATTCTCAGCTCGCTCAACAGCATCGAAGAAGTCAGCCGGCTTGCTGACACCATTTCTTCCCATCTTCCGCTCAAACTGGAGCAGAAGCAGAAGCTGCTGGAAGAGCTGGATGCGTCCGGTCGCCTTGAGGCATTACTGGCGCAGATCGAAACCGAAATCGATATTCTCCAGGTGGAAAAGCGTATTCGTGGCCGCGTCAAGAAGCAGATGGAGAAAAGTCAGCGCGATTACTATCTGAATGAGCAGGTTAAGGCCATCCAGAAAGAACTTGGCGAAGGTGAAGAGGGCGCTGATATCGAGGAGCTCGAGAAGAAAATCGATGCTGCCCAGCTGCCTAAGGAAGCGCGCAAGAAAGTGGACAGCGAGCTGAAAAAGCTCAAGCTGATGTCACCCATGTCCGCGGAAGCCACCGTGGTGCGCAATTATATTGACACCGTGATCGGCCTGCCCTGGAAGAAAAAAAGCCGTATCAACAATTCGCTGGTTAACGCCCAGAAAGTGCTGGACGATGATCATTACGGCCTTGAAAAAGTCAAGGAACGCATTCTTGAGTACCTGGCTGTGCAGCAGCGGGTCGACAAGGTCAAGGCACCTATACTGTGTCTGGTAGGCCCTCCAGGCGTGGGTAAAACCTCGCTGGGTCAGTCCATTGCGCGGGCAACCAACCGTAAATTCACGCGGATGGCGTTGGGTGGTGTGCGTGACGAAGCAGAAATTCGTGGTCACCGTCGTACCTATATCGGTGCCTTGCCCGGCAAAATTCTGCAGAACATGAACCGGGTCGCCGTTCGCAACCCGCTGTTCCTGCTGGATGAGATTGACAAACTGGGCATGGATTTTCGCGGTGACCCGGCCTCTGCCTTGCTTGAGGTGCTGGATCCCGAACAGAACCATACTTTCCAGGATCATTACGTTGAAGTCGATTACGATCTTTCAGACGTCATGTTCGTGGCAACCAGCAACACCCTGAATATTCCGCCAGCTTTGCTGGACCGGATGGAAGTAATTCGTCTGTCAGGCTATACCGAAGACGAGAAAGTGCATATCGCGATGGATCATCTGCTGCCCAAGCTCATGAAAAATAATGGTGTGCGCGAGGGTGAGCTGGTTGTAGAAGAGTCTGCCCTGCGGGATATTGTTCGCTACTACACCCGCGAAGCCGGGGTCCGTGCGCTTGAACGTGAAGTCAGCAAGATTTGCCGCAAAGTCATCAAGGAACTGCTGAGCAATACGGTGTCGAATGCCAAATCCGCAGGTAAAGGCAAAGCGGCAGCCACAGAGGCAGTCCATGTGACAGCAGACAATCTGAGCCACTATCTGGGTGTGCGTAAGTACTCCTTTGGTATGGCAGAGAAGGAAAATCAGATTGGTCAGGTAACAGGTCTGGCCTGGACCGAAGTGGGCGGTGATCTGCTGACCATCGAGGTGGCTGTGGTCAACGGCAAGGGCAATATTCAGCACACCGGTCTTCTGGGTGATGTCATGAAAGAGTCCATGCAGGCGGCACGCACGGTGGTACGTTCACGTGCACACAAGCTGGGCTTTGCTGACAGCATTTTCGAGAAAAAGGATATTCATATCCACGTTCCCGAAGGTGCGACACCGAAAGATGGTCCGTCAGCCGGTATTGCGATTACGACAGCGCTGGTTTCTGCACTTTCCGGAATTCCTGTGAGAGCCGACGTAGCGATGACAGGGGAAATTACCCTGCGTGGCGAAGTACTGGCAATTGGCGGTCTGAAGGAAAAACTGCTGGCAGCGCATCGTGGTGGAATCAAAACGGTGCTGATCCCTGAAGAAAATGTCAAGGATCTGACTGAGATTCCGGATAACGTGAAAAATCACCTGGAGATTATTCCGGTGAAATGGATTGATCGCGTGCTGGAAATTGCACTGGAAAGTCCGCTCACGCCACTGTCTGACGCGGAAATTGCCAAACTGGCAGAAGATGCGGCATTGGCAGCGTCCAAACCGGCAGCTGACAATAGTGCGAAATCAGTCAAGCACTGATTGAAGTTGAATGACGAAAAGCCCGGAAATTCCGGGCTTTTTGTTTGACAGAACAAATGATGAATCGGCTCGCTACACTTAAAAACGACATGGATGTGATTCAGTCTGAACGCGTGATAAATGTCCGAATCAATCTGGGTACATGTGTTCGAATCAATCTGCGTGGATGGTGCGACCAGATTTGAGTCTGGTCGCGAATAGTAGCACCGCCTTGGTTATAGTAGTGCTTTAGAATCCCAGATCCCTTTGCAATTGTGCTTTCTGGCGCCTGAGTTCTTCCAGTCTACGCTGCTCGTCACTATTGCCTCCCTGATTTGAAGGCGAGGGGAAGGCGCCGGATGGCTCGGTCTGATTGCTGTTCGGGTAGCTGTTCTGATTACCGGTATTGGCGTCACCAGGGCTGGCGGGCGCAGGGAAATCAGAGACGGGAGCCGGAAAACTATCGGATATATCGCCATTGTTCGAGCCCGAATCCGTCGCATTGTACATATCCTGGTCGGAACGCGATGGTGGAGGTACGCCCTCGGCCCGTGGCGGCGCTGTTGGAACGGGTGGAATCACTGCTCGCAGATCAGGGTTGCTGCGGGTCGCGGGTGGGGCTGAACCGTTTGCGACACCCGGCGTAAAACTGTTTTCTGACGCTGTATTTCCTGTCGATCCGGCGTTGTCTGGCCGTTGAGTCGTTGCAGGTGCAGAGCGGCTGGAAGCCGGGCTGGAGGATCCACTCTCCGTCGTGCTGCGTCCTGATTGTGCAGAACCCGAAACGTTGCCAGGCGTTGGCGTGGCGGAGGAGGCGGAATCAGAGCTTGCGGAGGCGCCGGATGACGAACCCGTATCAGATGATGAGTCTGCCGAGGTCTGGTCTGTATTTGCCTGGGAGCCTGACGCAGTGGGTGCTGCGTTGCTGCGAGTGGGATCGTTGGTCTGATCGAAAGCGGCATCTGCCTGCTTTTTGTCCTGCGTTCCTTGCGCCGCATCCTGGGCTGTGCCGCCGGCTGCTGTTGGCGTTGCAGGCTGGGTGGCATCTGGCGTGGCCCCTTCAATCTGCCCGCTGACCGTATTGGCGCCTGCGCCATCGGCCGCACTGCGGTTTACGGGATTGCGTGTAAACGCGTCATAGACAGACGCGCCGATGAAGATAAACACGACAATGGCAACGATAGTCAGAATAAGGTTGTAGAAAAGCGTTTTGGACATAGATTTCGCAAATAGATCGGATTCAGGTTCGGCAGCCAGCGCCAGTTTTTGTCTCTCTGCCACGGGGAAGGGCCTGTGAGTGCAAATGGCCCGCTTCCTGCAGACTGACGGTTTTTACCGTCAATAGGGTACAGTCACAGTATATATTGGACTGACCCCGGTCAAAATCAGTTGAACAGGCTTTTGCCGAAATTGGATATATCGTCAAAAAAGCGCTCAATGGTGTTGACGTTCATATCGGCGGTACTTGCGCCCAGAATAATGATTTTTGATTGCTGAACCGAGGGTTCAACGGGCTGCATGGCTCCAGGCGTTGCAGCAGCACTCGCTCCTGTGACATAGGCCAGACGGGAACGGTCAATTCCGCGTGTGGTGAGTGCCTTCATGATGGACAGTGCGCGCACTTCCTGCAATTCCTGATTGTACTGGGCAGAGCCGGTGTTATCCGAAACGGAGTCGATAAGTGCCTTGCGTTCGGGTTTGTCGCGCAGGAGTTTGCTGACACGGTCAAAAAACGGCGCCGATTCAGGCTGCAGTGTTGCCGTACCGGGTTCAAAGAGGCTGCTGTCGCTGGAACTGATGGCGACACCGCGTGGATCCTGAGTGATCTGCAAGCCAGCGCGGTCATTGCCGTTTAGTCCTGTGCACGCAGTGAGAAAGCCAAGTACCAGGACAATAAAGGAAATACGCAGGGCGCGAAAATTCATGTTAGCTACTCCATAATTTGTTTCAGTGTGCCAGACGTCGGCCCGGGTCACAAGACAGATTCACTCTCCTAACACAGGCTGCAACAGGTATTTGCCGGCTGAAACCGCTATTTTTACCACAATTGTTTCTCCACCGGACCCGCTATGCCGACCGCTCTTGCTGACACGGTGGAAATTGGCCATTGATTTTTCGGAAATTGCAACCATTTATTGGTTATCGGGAAACGACTGGTGTAAAATCGTGAGGTATTCTAAAAAGGTGAGTCTGTTTTTCATGATGTCCGAAGCTTCACGA
>JAFAGQ010000374.1 GCA_023422555.1 Pseudomonadota bacterium | reverse complement strand
AATGGGCGCAGCTCAATCCGGAAGCCAGCATGCGCGATCCGCTCACGATCGATCAGGTTCTATCGGCAAGAATGGTCTCGGACCCATTGACGGTTCGCGATTGTTGTCTGGTCAGCGACGGCGCGGGAGCCTATGTGCTGGTCCGCGCTGACCGGGCCAAAACGCTTAAGCACAAGCCGGTATATGTGCTTGGCAATTCGACAGCAGTTTGGAACCGCCAGATCTCGTCCATGCACGATCTGACCGTCACCGCTGCCAGCCAGTCGGGAAAAATTGCATATGAAATGGCGGGAGTCAAGGCTTCTGATATTGATGTTGCCGAAGTGTACGATGCCTTCACCATCAATACCATTCTATTCATGGAGGACCTGGGCTTCTGCAAAAAAGGAGAAGGCGGCGCTTTCGTCAGCGGCGGCGGCATTGCGCCTGGCGGCCATTTTCCGGTGAATACCAATGGCGGCGGTCTGTCCTGCGTTCACCCAGGCATGTACGGTATTTTCATACTGATTGAAGCCGTAAGACAATTGCGCGGTCAATGCGACGACCGCCAGGTGGCGGATGCGGAACTCGCTCTGGTTCATGGTAACGGAGGAACCTTGTCCAGTCAGTCAACCGCCATTCTTGGTACAGAGGCAACGCTTTAACAGATCCCGACAGGAACGACATGATAAACAAAATTCTTGAAACGCATGAAGAGGCGCTCAGCCAGATTCCGGACGGTGCCTCTATTATGGTGGGTGGCTTTGGCGACTCAGGTATTCCATTTGAAATGCTCGCCACGCTTAAAAATATGGGGACGCGCAATCTGACTATTATCAGTAATAACGCAGGAACGCGCGAAGTGGGGATTGCTGCACTGATTAAAAATGATCAGGTCAGAAAAATCATCTGCTCTCATCCTCGTCCCCCACAATCGGATATCTTTGCACAGGCATTTCGTGCCGGAAAGATTGAACTGGAATGCACACCGCAAGGCACACTGGCAGAACGCATGCGCGCAGCCGGTGCCGGACTGGGCCCTTTTTTCACACCCACCGGTTACGGCACCCGCGTAGCCGAAAACAAGGAAGAACGCGTGGTCAATGGCGTTGGATACGTTCTGGAAGAACCACTGCATGCCGACTTTGCGCTAGTTCGTGCCCATACAGGAGATCGATGGGGAAATCTGACCTATCGCTGGGCGGCAAGAAATTTCAATCCGGTCATGTGTACCGCAGCGAAACACACCATTGCACAAGTGGACAGAATTGTAGAACTGGGCTCCATTCATCCGGAACAGGTAATGACACCTGGCATATTCGTAAAAAACGTAGTTCCTGCAGGAGCGCGCCATGACTGACTATACCCGCCTTGACAGGGAACAGATCGCACGACTGGTAGCAGAAAGCCTGCCCGACGGCGCCTATGTCAACCTTGGTATTGGCATGCCTACTTCGGTTGCGGATTATCTGCCTGCCGACCGAGAAATCATTCTCCACAGCGAGAACGGCATTCTTGGGATGGGACGCAGCGCGATTGAAGATGAAATCGACGCCGATATCATCAATGCCAGTCGCAAGCCTATCCTGCTGTTGCAGGGGGCTTCCATCACCGAACACACCAATTCTTTTGCAATGATGCGCGGCGGCCATCTTGACTATTCCATTCTGGGCGGATTCCAGGTTGCGGAAAACGGTGATCTGGCCAACTGGATTACGGATGCGCCGGACGCCATTGCCGCGATCGGCGGCGCGATGGACCTGGCTGTGGGTGCCAAGCAGGTACTTGTCATGATGGAACATACGACCAAAACCGGCGGCGCCAAACTGCTGCATCAATGCAGCTATCCGCTGACTGGCGCGGGTGTTGTCGATTTTGTTTATACCGATCTTGCCATCATCGAGGTGCGCGATGGTCGTTTCATCATCCGCGCCATGGTAGAGGGGCTGACTCAGGAACAATTGCAGGCTCTGAGCGAAGCCACGCTACACCTGGAGGGCGCCTGCCAGACCATAAGAATAGACGACGCAGGACAACCCTATCTGCATCCGGCCGCTTAGCGGTATTCCCGGGGAAAAGGAGCATCACAAACGCAGTACAGATTTACTCAAACGGGCCCGTTAGTGGCCCGGCAAAACGCAAAAAACGATAAAGGGAGACTCAATGAAAACAGCATTCAGAAAACTGCGACACCCGATGCTGCGCATGGCTGCAGCGCTAACGGCAGGTCTGGTACTGGCGGGACCCGCCCAGGCCTTTCCCGACAAACCCATCACGCTTTTGATCCCCTATCCGCCAGGTGGCAGCGCAGATATGCTCGCACGCCCCATTGCTGCGCAAATGCAAAAAACGGTCGGACAGCCTGTTGTACTGGAATACCGGCCTGGTGCTGGCGGCACGATTGCTACCGGTCAATTGGCTCGCGCCAAACCTGATGGCTATACCGTGCTAATG
Organism: Pseudomonadota bacterium; assembly: GCA_023422555.1. Classification (GTDB taxonomy): domain Bacteria; phylum Pseudomonadota; class Gammaproteobacteria; order Burkholderiales; family Burkholderiaceae_B; genus Advenella. Next base: position 3,993 of record JAFAGQ010000374.1, on the reverse strand, counting down.
GTTCTGGCCGCGCATGCCATCAACCCAAGCATGTATAAGTCACTGCCTTACGATACCGAGAAGGATTTTGCGCCAGTATCGGTGCTGGCTACGTTGCCGATGCTGGTGGCAGCGGCAAAACAGACACCGGCCAATACGATTCAGGAATTGATCGACTACGCGAAGGCGAACCCGGACAAACTCACCTTTGCCTCGGCAGGCAACGGCAATACAAGTCATCTGGCGGCAGAGCTGTTCAAGACTGCAACCAACACCAAGATGGTCCATGTTCCCTACAAGGGCAGCGGCCCTGCCGTTGTTGCCATGCTCTCGGGCGAAGTGTCACTCATGTTCGACAGCATCTCGACCTCTCTGCCGCATGTGAAGGCAGGCAAACTCAAAGGCATTGCTGTCACCGGTAAAAAGCGCTCCGCTGTTCTGCCAGACGTACCCACGGTAGATGAATCCGGCGTACCTGGTTTTGAGGTCAATGGTTGGTATGGCATTCTCGCACCGGCAGGAACGCCAAAAGACATCGTCATGGACCTGAATAAGGCATTCAACGACGCGGCCAATACACCCGCAGTCAAAGCCCAGTTGAGTGGATATGGTTATGAAATTGAAGGCTCGACCCCGGAAGCGTTTTCCTCGCTCATCACATCTGAAATAAAGAAATGGAAGGCGGCAGTTGATCAATCCGGCGCCCACGTAGACTAACAAGGTCAATCCGGTGCACACGTGGACTAACACGGTCAATCCTGGCAGCAAGCCTGATCACAATTGACATGACAGGCACGCCAGGATTCCCGACAGACAATTGGAGAATCCTATGTCAAAGCCGCAACTCGTTCTTGGTTCCCTGCTTTTTACCCTGCTACCCGGCATCAGTTCTGCCGCCAACACCTGGCCCGACAAACCGGTGAAACTGGTGGTCGGTTATGCGGCAGGTGGCCCTGTTGATACCGCAGCCAGACAATTTGCCAAATTCTTTGGCGATCAGATTGGTCAGACTGTTGTTGTGGAGAATAAAACCGGCGCCAGCGGCATTATTGCAGCTGAAAGCGTAGCACGTTCAGCGCCCGATGGCAGTGTGCTTTATTTTCTGGCCAGCCCCACCCTGACGATTACGCCACACATACAGAAAGGCATACAGATCAATAAGGACAAAGACTTTCGCTACCTAGGCAATCTGGTCGAATATACCAACGTGCTGGTGATCAACAATGATCTGCCGGTCAAAACCGTACAGGAACTTGTCGACTATGCCAAAGCTAATCCCGGCAAACTGTCGTTTGGCTCTGCAGGGGTAGGCTCCTCCAACCAATTGTCTGCAGAGCTGCTGAAGCAGCGCACCGGCACTCAAATGCTGCATGTCCCCTATCGCGGCAATGCGCCTGCCATGATTGATGTCATTGGAGGAAAAACATCCATGATGTTTGACATCACCGGCACTGCCATCAATTACATTAATAGCGGCAAAGTCCGCGCGCTGGCCGTGACGTCAAAAGAACGCAATCGAGCCCTGCCCGACGTTCCATCCATGTCCGAAGCCGGCATCCGTGACTATGATGTCACTGGCTGGTATGGCATTGTGGCGCCCGCCAGACTCAGCGATGGGACTGCCCGGAAAATAGAGCAGTCCCTGGCCGAGGTTTCCCGCAAGCCGCAATACCGTTCTCAGATGGAAGACGTTGGATATACGGTGTCGCTGCTCAGTGGCAAGGATCTGAAATCGCGCATCGAAAAGGAATATCAGCTCTGGAAGGACGTCACTGAAAAGGCAGGAATTAATACCGCCAATTAGGCCTGAATACTGATACCTGCATCGGTAATGGTTTTATGCCATTTGTCAATCTCACCTGCCAGGAATTCTCCGAAACCGGCAGGTGTTGTTGGCATGGGTTCAGATCCGCTGCCGTGCATTTTTTCTATGATTGCCGGATCCTTCAATTGCTCGTTAATACCGGCATTGATCTGCGCGACAATGTCTTGTGGCGTTCCGGCGGGCGCAAACACGCCGCTCCATGAGTAAGCCTCATAGCCAGGCAGCCCTTCATCCGCAATAGGCGGCACCTCCGGTGCCAGTTCCGAATGCTTCGGATTGCCGACGCCCAGTGGAATCACCTTGCCCGCTTTCATGAAAGGCAGCGCAGACGTCGCATCGGCAAACATCAACTGCACCTGACCGCCGACCAGATCCTGCACTGCAGGTGCACTGCCCTTATAAGGGACATGCTGCAGCTTGACGCCAGCCATACTGGCAAACAACGCGCCAGCCAGATGCGTACCGCCGCCTGTGCCAGACGAACTATAGGCGATCTTTCCGGGCTGCGATTTTCCCAGCGCGATCAGTTCCTTGACCGATTTGACGTTCAGCGATGGATGCGCAACCAGAATGATCGGAAAACGAGCCAGTCCCGCGACCGGCACGAAATCTTTCTGAATATCATAATCCAGTGATTTGTTTAGGCTCGGCAGTATGGCGTGATGGATGGCGGCGCAGAAATAGTTGTAGCCATCCGGTTTTGCCTTGGCCGACAAACGGGCGCCAAGTATGCCGCCCGCTCCCGCCTTGTTATCAACGACGGCAGTCTGGTTCCATTGCTGGCTCAGCCCGTTGGTCACAATGCGCACTGCCGTATCCACGGGTCCGCCTGGCGCAAACGGGACAATAAAGTTCACTGGTTTTGTCGGCCATTCTGCTGCCAGGCCTGGAATGGGTCGCAAGCCGAATGCCGCGCCACAATAAAGCATGGACTTGAGCAGTGTTCTGCGATGCATCATCGATGTTGTCAAAACTGTCTCCTTTTTTCGGGCAACGCCTCATTGGTCTTGCCACTATTGTGATTGAATGCAGGAGTCAATTATGCAGCCAGATGTCTTAAGGATTGTTTTTTATACCTGAAGGACGTCCTCAGCATTGCCTAAGGCCGGCTGCAGAATCAGCAAATTGCGCGAACATTGGCTATTGCGGATTGCGGTCCGGTCTGACGCTCAGGAACACTGACGACGGCTACTTTGGATCGTGCATGCGATGCGACACGTCAATAAGATGTTCTATGCATTTTTCCGCGTAAGCAGGCAGATCGCGCCCCGCCAGACGGCAAATATTACGTTCGCGATCGGCCCATTCATCCGTGAGCTTGAGAATATGCAGTCGCGAGGCGCGGCTATAGGCACGGGCACATTCCACAGGAACAATCGCCAGCCCGATACCGGCATCAACCATGCGGCACACTGCTTCAAAACTGCCCACATACACCCGCTGATGCAGACGTTTACCCAGCTTGTAGGCTTTGTCATCCAGAAATGTCTGTATGGCGCTTTCCGGATTAAGGCCAATGAACTGATATTGATCGACCAGGGTTTCAAATGCAATTTCGATCTTATCGTTCAAGGGATGGGTCAGCCCGGTCACGGCGACCAGTTCGTCCCGGAATAAAGGAATGACATCCAGTCCGTCCAGATTGACGTTGCTGGAGACAATGCCAATATCCACGGAGCCGCCCCGAATGGCAGAGACAATTTCCTTGGACAGTTTCTCTTCCAGTTCAATATCGATATCGGGATTTTCTGCGAGATAGGATGACAGCGCCTCTGACATAAAGGAATGGGTGGCTGCCGTATTGGCCATGATGCGCAGCTTGCCCTTGATGCCGCTGGAAAACGGCTGAAGCTCGGCGTGCATGTGCTCCAGTTGCTGAAACACGCCCTTGGCGTACTTGAGAAATACCTCTCCCGCCGGCGTGACACTGACACCCGTGACCTGACGGATAAGCAAACGCACCTTGAGCGAGTCCTCCAGATTCTTGATACGCGCACTGGCTGCCGGCAGCGACAGAAAGGTTTTCTCTGCTGCTCGCGTCAGATTCGACGTTTCGCCAATGTTGATGAACAGTTTCAGATCGGTCAGGTCATAGCGCATCTTAAGCTTGAATGAAGGGGGTGATTGAGAAATACGAACAATGCCATCTGCAATTATGGCCTATCATGAAATGCTACAGCAATAGATAG
>JAFAGQ010000352.1 GCA_023422555.1 Pseudomonadota bacterium | reverse complement strand
GTGGAAACGCTCAGTTATTCCCAGGATCCGGTATTCACCATTATTCCCCGCTCTGCCCTTGACGATCTGCCCGGACAGACGAGGCTGGTGTGCGCGTCGATTACTGAACCGGCCATTCGCAATAATCTGAATCTTGCCATCGCCACCGCTGCCGCTGAATCAGAACTGGTGCAGGCCGTCGCCAATATCATTCGCAATATTGATATGGTTCAGAAGCTCGGCTGAACGACCCTCTGACCCCGGCACCGGCATCAACAGACATCTCTTTATCTCGCACATGTATTATTTGCGAGCGTTCAATTTTCCTGTCAACGTCCGGCATCCGCGCCTGCCATCGCGCCATGTCTGTTCACAATCTTCCGGCTCAATCACAAATGCGGTTCAGAGTGTGCCTTAACTGACACACTTGTGATAATGACATTTGTGAAATCAGCCAGCATTCAGCTTCCTGATAGCTAGCGTCCTTAGAATGGGAAGGATTCCCTTCTCTCTTATTCGCTTGCGCCCATCGCGTGAGCGTCTTTCATTGCTCTATCCGGCATGGTGGCTCGCCGTTTTGTGCGCCATCTGACGTCGGCACTATTCATTGCACTTAACGGAGTATTCAGTTATGACAGATCAACCCCCATCCGAAAGAGAAAAGCCATCCGGCAGACGCATGTTTCTGACCCGCACGCTGGCTGCGGGCGGCGCGGTATCAGCGCTACCCCTGACAGCAACACTGGGTCACGCGCAAAGCAAACAGGAAAATCCGGATTTCTCTACACCAGTAGAAAATAAAACCTACACACCAACCTACTTCCAGGAAGCCGAAGTTGCCTTCCTGACAGCGGCCTGTAGTCGGCTGATCCCCAAGGATGAAAATGGTCCCGGGGCCGTTGAAGCCGGCGTGATCGAATATCTGGATCGTCAAATGGAATCAGGTTTTGGTCACGCTGCCAACTGGTACATGCAAGGGCCATTCGTTGATGCCCCTCCTGAATTCGGATATCAGTCAAAACTCAAGCCGCGCGAACTCTATCGCGCAGCCATTGCCGCAACCAATGACTATTGCAAACAGAATATGGACGGCAAGCTGTTTGCCGACCTGAGCCCCGAACAGCAGGACAACATCCTCACGCAGCTAGAGAAAGGCAAAATCAAATTCGAGAATGTCAAAGCCGCTGACTTCTTTTCAATGCTGCTCAACAACACCCGCGAAGGCTTTCTCTCCGATCCTATCCACGGCGGAAACAAGGGAATGGTTGGCTGGAAACTTATCGGATTTCCAGGCGCGCGCGCTGACTATCTGGACTGGGTTGGTCGTAATGAAAAATATCCACTGGGTCCGGTCAGTATTTCAGGTGAGAGGGGTTAAGGCATGGCTGATATAAAAAAACCAAAAGTCGATGTGGTTGTTGTGGGAATGGGCTGGACCGGTGCACTGACCGCAATGGAGCTGACCTCTGCAGGACTGAACGTCGTTGCGCTTGAACGTGGTGGCGACCGGGATACCAAACCCGATTTCAGTTATCCCCGCATTGCCGATGAGCTCACGTATGCGTTGCGTTACCGACTCTTCCAGGACTTTTCTAAAGAGACCTGTACACTGCGTTACGGACCCAACGATACGGCACTGCCCTATCGTGCCTATGGCGCCTTCCTGCCTGGCGATGGTGTCGGCGGTGCAGGTTCGCACTGGAATGGCATGCTTTACCGCTCTCTGCCAGAGGAACTGAATCTGCGCAGCTATGTTACTGAGAAATTCGGCGCTTCTCTGATCCCCGAGGATATGACAATCCAGGATTATGGCGTCACCTATGACGAGCTGGAACCGTTCTACGATAAATTTGAAGCCATCTGTGGCACCTCAGGTTCTGCTGGTGTGATCAACGGCAAAGTGACCGGCAAGGGCAATCCTTTCGAAGGTTCCCGTTCAGGCGAGTATCCGCTGCCTCCGCTGAAAGACAATGTGGCCCAGCAGATCTTTGCCAAGGCCGCCAAGGAAGTCGGTTACCATCCCTATGCCGCTCCCTCTGCCCTGACATCCGAAGTCTATACCAATCCTTATGGCATGCAGATGGGTCCCTGCACCTACTGTGGTTACTGTGAGCGGTTTGGCTGCTACAACTATTCCAAAGCGTCACCCAACGTCTGTGTACTGCCAGCACTGCGTCTGCGCGACAATTTCGAATTGCGCGTCAACAGCTATGTGACCAAGGTTAATCTGGACAATACGAAGAAGAAAGCCACTGGCGTTACCTATATTGATGCACAGGGTCGTACGGTTGAACAGCCTGCCGATCTGGTCGTTTTGTGTGCCTACCAGTTCCACAATGTTCGTCTGCTCATGCTCTCGGGCATCGGCGAGCAGTATGACCCCGTGACGGGCAAAGGCACGGTCGGTAAAAATTATGCTTATCAGGTGGGCGCAGGCTACACCTTGTTCTACGATGAAAAAACACAGATCAATACCTTTATGGGTACCGGCGCGGCAGGTCAGGCATTTGATGACCTGAACACCAGTCAATTGGATATGGGCAAAATCGGTGCCATTGGGGGCTCTGTTGTGCGCCTGAATGTGACCGGCGGCCGACCTATCGGTCAGATGCACTTACCACCCGGCGCACCCAAATGGGGTGCGGGCTGGAAACAAGCCATCAAGGATAACTATCTGACATCGGTATCTTTCGGCATCAGTACATCCAGCATGGCCTATCGCAATTGTTATCTGGATCTGGATCCCACCTACAAGGATTCACACGGTCTGCCTTTATTGCGGATGACATTCAACTTCAACGATAACGATCTGAAAGTGGCACAGGATGCATTAAAGCAATCCAAAAAAGTGGCAGACGCCATGGATGCCAAACAGATTGTGGGTGCGGCAAAACCCCTGGGTGCCAAATTTGACTTGCGGCCTTACCAGTCCACGCACAATACCGGTGGCGCCATCATGGGCACAACGCCGGAAAACTCGGTCGTGAATAAATATCTGCAGTCATGGGATGTACCCAATGTGTTTGTGATGGGTGCATGTGCGTTCCCGCAAAACCGGGCGTATAACCCCACGGGGCCACTGGCAGCGCTGACGCTTTTCTCACTGCATCATATTACGACGCAGTATCTGAAAAACCCCGGCGCATTGATTCAGGCTTAAAGGAACCATGATGAAAAAGATACTTGTATTTATCGTCGCCATCATCGTTCTGGGCCTGATCGTCCTTTTCGGTGCCGATTTTGTGACGCCTTCCAAACCTAAACTTGCTGAGAACAGCGCCAGCAAGTCACCAGACAAGGACCTGCTGGCAAAAGGCGCCTACCTGGCCCGCATGGGTGACTGCGTAGCGTGTCACAGCGTGCCTGAAGGCAAACCGTTTGCTGGTGGCCTGGCCATGAGTACCCCTATGGGAACCATCTACTCATCCAATATCACCCCCGATCCGGAAACCGGCATTGGTTCGTACAGTCTGCAGGACTTTGCCCGCGCAGTACGCGAAGGCCGCCTCAAGGACGGTACGCATCTGTACCCAGCCATGCCATACCCGTCTTACGCCAAAGTGACCGATGACGATATCACCGCACTGTACGCGTATTTCATGCACGGCGTGGAACCGGTAAAACAGGAAAGCAAACCGGCAGAGATGTCTTTCCCGTTTGGGTGGCGCAAGCTGATGGCCGTATGGAACCTGGCTTTCTACGATGCCTCGGACTTCAATGACAAGGCATCTGAGAACGCCCAGATTGCCCGTGGCGCTTACCTGACCGAAGGTCTGGCTCACTGCGGTGCCTGTCACACACCACGCGGGT
>JAFAGQ010000317.1 GCA_023422555.1 Pseudomonadota bacterium | reverse complement strand
ATGCTTTTCAGAAAGCTGGGCCTTTGTCTTGGCGGCTATGCCAAAAAACGGGTGCCAGACGGAAAAGTATTGATTGCATTTTCTGAAGATGCGTTAGCGCTTTACGAAGACTTTATTGATGTGTGATTGACATGACGACGAAACGTCGTATCGCTTGCCGAATCAATCACTTGCAATACATCCCATCCCTTTCAGGGTGAGTTCGACGGCTTCATCCAATGGGGTATGCGGCTCGTGGCCAATGATCGCTTTCAGAAGATTGCCATTCAGCCGTAGCGGCCGTTCCCACAGATAGCGCCTTTTCTGCGCAATGCCACGACCAGATTCCCGTTCTGGATCCGGGAGGCATTCACATTCCGCAGTGACAGTGACGTCGCGCAGTTCGCGCTGATACGTGCAGCGGCGGGAATTGGCGTGTGTCAGGTGGCGCTGGCACAGCAAGATCAGAATCTGGTTCGCCTATTGGCTGATGAATTCGCTTTGGAACTGGAGACCTGGGTAACGATGCACGGAGACCTGCGCGGCAGCCGGCGATGCAGAATCGTTTTTGATGCCTTGGTTGCATGTCTGCAGGAATATGCGGGCGGTTGCAACTGAACAAAGCTACACATACTCGGGAAGGCCACGCAATTGGCATATGTCATATGGCCCTGCAGATATACAATTGTGATATACCTTTGTTGACCCGTCCTCAATTCACTTACATTACACTAGCGCTAAAGCAGGGTATCTCGAAATTTAATTAATAATCTGAAGAAGTACGGAGGCCACATGTTAAGAAAAACGCTTTTGAATACCGCCATCACTTGTCTTGGTTTTTTGGCAGCCATAAGCGGTGTCAGCCATGCCCAGACACAAAGCGACATGAACCAGAGCGCTGACGCGGATTACAAAAAGGCCGATGCAGCGTTGAACAAGACCTATCAGAATGTGCTAAAGAAATTAGATGCGTCCGGCAAGGCCGACCTGAAGTCTGCGCAAAATGCCTGGATCAAGTATCGTGATCTGGATTGCAAGTTTCAAAGCGCCGGATCTGCTGGTGGCTCCATTCATTCGATGATCGTCGCAGGTTGCCTGTCCGATAAGACCGAGGCGCGTACAAAAGAACTCGATAGCCTGCTTCACTGCCAGGAGGGTGATGTCAGTTGTGTGATTAGAGAGTGAACACGAGATCGGATAGAACGTATCGTATTTACTTTTTAACTCGTCTATTTCCAAGGACCTTGACAGCGTTTCAACCATTAATGTGATCTGACAAGTTCTTGAAAATATTAATAATATGTAAAATTGTTTTTCCGTAACTCAAAGATTCAGCCTGATTCCCAAATTTTGGAAACGAGGTTTTGTTCATGTTTAGAATAATTCAGTAGTATTTTTTTACTGATTGAGTATCTCCGCAATAGGAGATACTTTGCGAGTTAACCAAATTCCGGTGCGCGAGCCAACTGGATATACAAAACTTTCACTAACTCATTTTGTTACTAATTCGTGACCAGTAACAGATAGTCTTTCAACTGTTTTTCATGTAAATTCTGCCGCAGATTAAATAAAAATAAATAAAAAGAAAATAGATAAATCAGCACATAATCTATTGAGACAAAAAGCATTTCCCAAATCACCGAAAGAATTCATTATTGACCAGTTCTTCAAAAAGGAGGGGTGAAAGGGTGGATATTCCCAATTCAATCCAGTTTCGCTCTATTGTTGCACACACACCGCTAGGCAGCAGCCTGGGTTTTCGCCAAATGAATGGCTCGGAAGGCCTGTCGCAGCTGTTCGACTTCGATGTCGAACTGATTGCCGACAACTATAGCCTTGACCTTAAGAGCCTGCTTGGCAAACCGCTCACCCTGGAAATGGAGACGCTCTCGGGATCTCGCTATCTGAATGGGCTTGTCACTCGCTTTGAACTGATTGGTCGCGAGAACGCCAGTTCCCGTTATTACATTTACAAGGCAACGGTACGTCCGTGGCTGTGGTATCTGACCCAGACCTCTGACAACAAGATCTTTCAGCAAAAGACTGTGCCCGATGTCATCAAGGAAGTGCTCGGTGAGTACAGTTTCCCGTTCGAAATGAAGCTGAGTAGCTCCTATCGGAACTGGGAATACTGCGTGCAATATCAGGAAACCGATTTCGCGTTTGTCAGTCGCCTCATGGAACATGAAGGTATCTACTATTACTTCAAGCACGAGAATGGCCAGCACACGCTGGTGATGACAGATGACATTTCATCTCATGAACCCACGCCGGGCTATGATTCCATTCCGTACTATGGACCGGACCGCTTTGGCAAACCCCAGGAGGAATTTATCTCCATGTGGGAGGTGGCCGCGCAGATCACCCCGGATGGCTATGCCACAGTTGATTATGATTTCACCAAACCTGGCGCCAGCCTGGACGCTGTCTCCAGACGTTCCGGTGGATCGCAAAGTGGCAATCTGGAAATGTTCGAATGGCAAGGGGGCTATCAGGAGCCGGATCACGGCGAGCAATATTCAAAGACTCGTCTGCAGGAATTGCAAAGCCTTCAGGAACAGGTGCGCGGCATTGCCAATGCGCGTGGCATTTCACCGGGCCATACATTCAACCTGAAAAATCACCCGAGAAAATCTGAGAACCGGGAATATCTGGTGCTCTCGGTAAATTACCGTATGAGCGTCTCTGGTTACGCGACAGGTACCGGCTCTGAAGATTTCTATGAGGAATCTTTTATTGCCCTGCCTGCGACGATTCAGTATCGTGCGCCACGTATCACCCCAATCCCACGGACTCATGGCCCACAGACAGCGCGCGTAGTTGGTCCTGAGGGCGAAGAAATCTGGACCGATCAGTACGGCCGCATCAAGGTGCAATTTCACTGGGATCGATACGGCAAGAAAAACGAAAACAGCTCCTGCTGGGTTCGAGTATCCAGCCCCTGGGCCGGTGGCGGTTTCGGCGGCTTGCAGCTGCCCCGGATCAAGGATGAAGTTGTGGTCGACTTTATCGGAGGCTGCCCCGACAGGCCCATCGTATTGGGACGGGTTTATAACGCCAGTAATATGCCGCCTGTGGAGTTGCCGGCGCAAGCGAACATTAGCGGATTCAGGAGCCAGTCGGTATTTGGTGATCAGAGCACCACGAGCATGTTGATGATTGACGACACTCTGGCGTCGGAACTGGTGACACTTAGATCACAAATGAACATGGTAATTCGTACCCTGCAAAAGCTGGAAGTGGATGTCCAGGGTGATCTGGTCGCATTCGTCAAGGGCAATGCCGATATTACTGTCAACCAGAAGGAAACACGTTCTGCCGGATCCCAGGATCAGACGGTACAAGGTGCGACCCGGCACGCGTTTAACAGTGACTTAAGCCGCTACAGCAAGGCCACTAAAATCAAAGTGGAGGGCACGTTGGACAAAACTGTTACTGACGCGACCAAGCTTAGCGATAAAGCAATGCACCACTACCGTGACGGCGAAACCAAGACCAGTCTGCATGGCGCACTGACACAGTATGTCACGGGCGCGACGAAAATCTACTTCGACTCCAGTGTGGACCTGGTTGTAAAAGGCGACTGGGGAACGGGCGCAGCAAGTGACCCGGGCGACCCTGGCGCAGCAGCTCCCGATGCGCCGGTTGAACCGGCGAAGCCTTGCTTGGTGACACCTAAGTAATCGCCAGAATAACCGCTAATATTGAAAACCAGAAGTATCACAAAAATCCGGAGATAACGCATGGCTTGGTATCAGGGCACCTATACAGATCTCTACACCGGACACGCCCAGTACAACATTACGGGGCCGGATAGCAAGACTGTCATTGGGAAATCCACTCAGTATTACAAAGGTGGTATGAAGCTTACTGTAGAGTCTGGCACGCTGGAGATTCGTGCTGACACGCGTCGCGACACGGCTAAGGCAGCTCATTTCAACTTTAAACCCATCTACTGGGATGAATCAAAGGTCTTTGCGGTATCCGGTGTTGGAATCAATCTGAATGTATTTGGAACATTCAATGTCTTTCCGGGTTTTGTCTATGCGCAAGGCAAGACGGTCACGAGCTGGGGTATGTTCCGTTGGGTCAATGCCTATTCTCTGCAAGTTCTGGTCACTGTACTGAAATGTGATTTTGTAAAAAATACCCGCAAGCGATCGAAGAGAGAGCAGATATTAGCCCTCGTCAAGTATCGGACTACCGCGGCTCATACCGTCGTAGCCCAAAAATCTCAGGTTTCGTAGAGGCGTAAATGGCACATTATCAAGGGACTTTCACGAATAAGTATGATCAGGAGTTGACATCGCTGTTCAAGCAGAAAGAATCGATTACCGTAACAGGCATGACAAACTATACATTCAAGAACGGTTTGTTGATCGACGCCAGCGGACAAACATTCAAGCGCGACGAAAGTGCCATCACCATTGATTGTCAGGATGTGACGACGACTTCAAACAGAGATACGAGGTATGTGGGGTTTCAGTTTGGTGCTGCGCTGTCCAATTTCTCGATCAGCCTGGCTACGGCCGCGCTATCGCTCACCTATAAAACAGAAATGGCTGGCATTTACTTTCTGTCAGGACTCATTTTTTTGAACCCCTCACCCTTAAAAGTTGTGCACTGCAACGAGGAAAATAAGGAAAGGATTAATGAAAGGAAACGTGCACTGGTGGTTGATTTCGACAAGAAACTCTATATGCAGAGCCTGATGAAAAAGGATATCAATTTTTTTGGACTGACCATTAAATGGTGAATTTGCATGGCGCATTTTATTAAACCCGCTACCGACCATTATGATAAAGATTCGGTATTTACATACGAATCCACTATGAATCGCGAGGTAACGGCAGCATCGGTACACAATTACGATGGAGATCTTGAATGGAAAACCGACGCACATATCACTTGCAAGGCCCCCAAACTAATTGAAACCTACGATACCATCGAAACAACAACCGGTATCGAAATTTCAGCATATTGGCTTCGTCGGAAACTGGCACCTGTCAATTTTGCCATGTACGGATATAGCATTAATGCTTCTGGTCTGTATGCCAACACCTCGCTGGTTACTGTCAATGTGGGTTGCCCGACTTTTTTACTGCCGTCCCCGAACCGGATTCACATCGGAAAGTATCTGGTAAAAGTCAGTGTGATTGAGAAGGAGACTGGAGCCACAGAAACAGAAACCGTAAAAAGTCAGAAATCAGCCAATGGCGGTTTGAATATAAAGAATATCGATGGACAGGAAACACAGTTGTGAATGTATATTAAACACCGCATTTGTGATCGCATAATGAACGTGACCTTTACGGGAATTCAGTGAAAATAATCAAGCCACTCACGGCCAGTCTGTTGACCAGGCCATATCGATGGCGTGGCGCCAATCGGCTGTCTGTAGCCATCTATATTTTGCTGAGTCAGGACGACAACGGTCAGTTGCTCGAGCCCGATCAGAAGCTCTGGGCGGAAATGCTGCCTCAGCTGGACAGCGGTGGATTGCTTGACCAGATCATGCCTAAATCACGAGCGGAATATCTGATCAGCGGGCATGCTTATACTGCACACCAGAGCGATAAAACGCGATGCATGGTGCGAGCTCAGGTCGCCGACCTTGAGAAAACATTGCTTGTCCACGGAGACCGATACTGGAATGCAGGGCGCGTAAGCGCAGCGCAAGCTTTTGAGAAGATGCCGGTAGATTGGTCGCATGCATTTGGAGGTCCTGATTATCCGGAAAATCCACAAGGTAAAGGACTTGATTCGGTGGAGCAGAAAGGCGAAGGGGCACACCTGCGAAGCACTCCGCTGCCAAATATTGAAGACCCACTAAAGCCTGTAGAGAAAGCCTCCGACCGGCCAGGGCCAGCAGGATTTGGCCCGATCGCATTCACGCATCCCCGCCAGATGAAAAAAATGGGTACCTACTCGGAAGAATGGGAAAAATATGATTTTCCAGGGTTTCTTCCTGATATGGATCCGTCTATTTTCAATATGGCGTCCGACGATCAGCAATGGGCCAGCCAGAACAGCCTACCTTTAGGAAAACCCTATCGAATCTGGAATATGCATCCGAAACTGCCGTGCTGGGAAGGCGTGATCCCGACGTTGAAAGCAAGGTGTTTTCTGCAGCGACGTGATATTGACAAACGTTGCAAATTTGAAGAAGTCAGTAACATGCAGGCATCGACCATCTGGTTTTTGCCGGACGCGCAATCGATGATCATGATGTTTCACGGATCAGTGGTGGTCCACGACTCCGAAGCGGATGATATCGAAGCGGCGATGGCGGCAGTAGAGGACGTAAATAGTAGCAGATCGTCTGATCATTACGAGCGCATTATGCAATTGCGCCTGGATCCGGAAACGGCCGCTCTGCATCATCCCCAGGATACGGAATTAATGCCACAAGCCTTGTTGCGAGCCAGTCGAGCTATTGATTACCGACTCCCGCAAGGAAAAACTGGCGATCGCGTCCAGGCGTTCGTGGCGAACCAGCAGAACGCACTTCAAACCTGGATGAATACGCGAGGCATGAACTACCACGATTATGTTCCCGAGCTTGTCGGACCTCCTGAGCAGTTTGATAACAGCTTGCAGAGTCAGGAGCGTAGTGACCAGATTTTTGAAAGCATGAAGGCGCAGGTGCAGGAGCAGTTGCGGGCGAGTGAAGACCCGCTACTTGCCGAGTATGCTGATTCGCTCGACGAGGATGAATCAGATCAAGCAACAAAAATCACATATGTGAAGCAAAGTGGTCCTCCTGATTTGAGTGTTGCGGATGCTTCATTTAGCCAGACCGCTTATGCGGGTGAATCGGGCGATTCATCCAGTCTGGAAAAGCGTGCACGCCAGACCAAAAGTGATTTGCGCAAGGGTTATTTGTATTCTGTTCAATACCAGGAACCCGCTGCACGACTGTCACCTGAGCAGAACGATCCGGTACGACGTGAAGTCCAAAGACGCTATCAGGAAAATGGTGATCTCACCGAGCTTGATTTGACTGGTGCGGATCTGAGCGGGCTGGATCTGAGTGGGGCGGATTTTTCGCGCTCCTTCATGGAAAGCGTGAAATTTGCGGGTGCACGGTTACATAACGTGAATTTCACGGAGACCGTGCTCGCGCGTGCACATTTCGAGGATACTCATATTGAGGACTGCAACTTTACCCGCGCAAGTCTTGCAGAGGCGATATTTTCGGGCTGTACAGTGCGAAAATGCGAGTGGACCGAGACCCAGTGCGACCATCTTCGCATCGACAATTCAACGCTGAAAGAATGCCGATTGATACGGCTCATGTGTGACGGATGGCTGGTGCAGGACAGTGTTCTGGATGACTGCTTGCTGGAGGCATGTATGTTGTCCGAGTCGCAGTTCAAATCAGTGCGTTTTACAAAGGGCAATTGGATGAAGGTGGCCTTTACAGACTGCACCTGGAAAGATTGCCATACCATCAATGCGAATTGGGATAGTGCTTCGTTCATGACCTGCAGGATCGAGGGTTGTGAGTGGGTCAGTAGCAAACTGGTGAACATGCTGTTTGAAGACGATCTCATACTCTCAGATTGTCAATGGCGAGATTGCAGCCTGCTCGAATGCACCTTCCTTGCCGTGCAGGCAGAACGCCTCGTGTTTACCGGTAGTGATCTGAGCGAATCTGATTTTACCAAGGCCAAGCTGCGCGATTGTTCGTTTGATTCTGTACTTGCCCGGGACGCCATTTTCCATAAGGCAGATTTGCAGGGCGCTACATTTCGCAATGCCGACCTGATTCAGGCTTCCCTGGAACAATCAAGGCTGGAAGATTGCAACTTCGAAGGCGCCACACTGTTTCGGACCAACGTGTCAAAAGTCAGCGTCAATGCGCGCACACGATTGCGCAATGCTTACCGCGATCAGCTTGAAATTTACCCCATGTACAGGGATCGTGAACAACAGATTGCGAATTTAATGAAAGATGAATGAGTTTCGACTGAAGCAGTATCTGGATGCATCTGCACCATGTTCTGATGAACGATTCGAGCGATTGACCCTTCAGGATTTGAATTTATCAGGTATGACATTTGACCGGGTATCATTTGCAGGTACGCGCTTTTTACGCTGTGATTTTGGTGAAGCGATGCTCAATGAATGTTGCTTTGCTGGTTGCGAGTTTGAAGACACGGATCTGTCGTCTGTTGTTTGCAATAAGGTGGACTTTTCCAGTGCAATTTTGAAAGGATGCCCGCTGGAAGAAGCAGTATTTAATGAGACGACATTCGAAAACGGCATTTTCAACGGAGCGACAGTAGACAATACCTTGTTTTGCCAGTGCCAGCTCCAGGGAGCCGTGCTGCAATTTGCATCGGCCCGCAAATGCGTATTTCAGGATAGTGCTCTGGATACGTGCCGATTTGGCGATGATACGCTTGAGCAGTTCGTTTTTTATGAAACGGACTTGCGCAAGACTGAATTCGTATGCGAGGCATTTAACCAGGTTATTTTCGTAGGTAGTGATTTGAGTGGACAGGATTTTTCCGGCAGACGCTTTGTTGCCTGCCAATTTACCGAAGCCCGGCTGGAAAAGTGCAATTTTACGGGCGCCTGGGTACAGCAGTCAGTTTTTGCCAAAAGCAATCTGCGTCAGTCGGTGATGAATGAATTGGATGGTGAGAATACGCTATTTGCGCAGGCCGATCTTACCGGAGCTTCGCTGCGTTCTGCCAGTCTGAACCAGACGCTGTGGACGAGAGCAGGGCTTTCAGGTGCTGACTTCACGGGCTCTAGCATGCAAAACGCTGTATTGGAACGTGCTGATTGCAGATCGACCGTCTTTAGAAAATGTGATTTGTCCTACGCCATATTCGATTATGCTGTGCTAACGGATGCGGAGTTTGAGGGTGCCCGGCTTACGCAGGCCAGCACTCACGGTGCAGTGGATAAGTCTGCTTCCATGCGATGGGCTCCCGATATTCGGGCAGAAGACACGGCGTTACGCCGAGCGGAGCGACATAGCATTGGAAAACGCATGACCCAATAAAGGAGAATTTTTATGTGTTACAACATCACTTCACTCGGCGGTGGTTATATTGGCTGGCCGGACTGCTGCAAAACACCGCCAGCGATGCTTCCCATTCCTTACCCAAATTTTGGTAC
>JAFAGQ010000203.1 GCA_023422555.1 Pseudomonadota bacterium | reverse complement strand
CTTCCTTTTGTCGTATATTGGACGGCAGCAGGCCGTCCGGTATTTCATTCAGAGGTATCAGGCGCGTCAGCCTGTTTTCCATTGGTTCCAGCTGGTCTATCGTGATCGAATTGTCCAGATTGAAAGGTCCGACCCGCGTTCGGCGCAAGGCAGTCAGGTGAGCAAAACAGCCCAATGCCCGACCAATATCCTGTGCCAGCGTGCGGATGTAGGTTCCCTTGCTGCAATCGACATCCAGAACCAGAGTATTCTCATCGCATTCACGAACCCGCAAATCATGAATCACCACATTGCGAGGTTCTCGTTCCAGTTCAATTCCCTGTCGCGCATATTCATAAAGCGGCCGTCCATCGCGTTTCAGGGCCGAATGCATGGGAGGAATCTGTTGTATTGGACCGCGAAACTGTGGCAATACAGCGTCTATCTGTTCCCGCGTGACCGGATTGGCACCAGGTTGTGCCTGTTGTACAACAGTGCCGGTCAGATCGCCGGAGTCAGTTTCGGTTCCGAAACGCAGTGTCGCGGTATAAGACTTGTCGGCATCGAGCATGGTGCCGCAAATTTTTGTCGCTTTACCGAAACAGCAGACCAGCAAACCCGTGGCAAAAGGATCAAGCGTACCGGTATGACCACCCTTGCGGGCATCAAGCATACGCCGCACGCGTTGCAGGGACTGATTGCTGGAAAACCCATATTGTTTGTCCAGCAAAAGGACGCCGTCGATCTCCTGCCCGCGCTTTCTTCCCATCGCTTTCCCTGGTGTTACTTGAGGTCGTCTTTCGTATCCGGCAGCGGATCAACGCTGTCAGGAAAGTCGTCAGGACGGTTGGCCCGGTCGATAAGCTGGGTCATTTCGATACCGCGCGCAAGCTGGTCATCATGAAAGAATCGCAGCGTCGGCACGGTGTGGATATGCAGCATCTTGAACAGCATGGAATGCAGCCAGCCGGCTTTCTCGTTGAGGATGGCTGCCGCAGCCTCTGGTTCTGCGCCAAGTACGGTGAACCATACTTTTGCGTGCGCGTAATCGGCCGATAAATCGACGCCTGTCAGCGTAATCAGCCCCGAGCGCGACATATCGAGCTCGCGCTGGATCAGCACGGCCAGATCTTTCTGGATCTGGTCGGCCAATCTGACATTGCGGTTTGCACCGGAGGACTTGTGTCGGTTCATAATAATTTACAGTGTGCGGGCAATTTCTTTGATTTCGAAAATCTCAAGCTGGTCGCCCACTTCGATATCGGAATTGCCACGGAGGGTAATACCGCAGTCAAATCCGGATTTGACTTCCTTGACGTCGTCCTTGAAGCGCTTGAGCGAGTCCAGCTGACCGCTCCAGTGCACAACGTTGTTGCGCAACAGGCGGACCTGTGAATCGCGGCGGACCACGCCTTCGGTAACCATACATCCGGCAACCTTACCAATACGTGAGATGCTGTACACTTCGCGGATCTCAACCATACCAATGACTTCTTCGCGCTCTTCGGGCGCCAGCATGCCTGACATGGCATTGCGAACGTCATCGACTGCGTCATAAATGATGTTGTAGTAACGGACATCAATATCATTGGCTTCGGCCAGTTTGCGTGTCGTCTGATCGGCACGTACGTTGAAGCCGATGACCACAGCATTGGAGGCAATGGCCAGGTTGATATCGCTTTCAGAGATACCACCCACGGCAGCGTGCACAACCTGGACCCGGACTTCGTCGGTAGACAGTTTGGTCAGAGACTGAACCAGTGCCTCCTGAGAACCCTGAACGTCGGTCTTGACGATCAGAGACAGGGTTTGCATACCTTCGCCGATGTTGTCAAACATAGACTCCAGTTTGGCAGCCTGCTGACGAGCCAGCTTGACGTCGCGGAACTTGCCCTGACGGAACAGCGCGATTTCACGGGCTTTGCGCTCATCTGCAAGAACCAGCACTTCATCACCAGCCTGTGGCACTTCGGTCAGACCCTGGATTTCTACAGGAATGGCCGGACCGGCCTTGTTGATCGGCTTGCCGTTTTCGTCCAGCATGGCGCGCACACGACCAAAGCTTGCGCCGGCCAGTAGTGCATCACCGCGATTGAGCGTGCCGCTTTGGACCAGAATTGTTGCGACCGGACCACGACCTTTGTCGAGGCGCGCTTCAATCACGATACCTTTTGCAGGCGCATCAATCGGTGCTTTCAGTTCGAGAATCTCGGCCTGCAGCAGAACGTTTTCCAGCAGATCGTCGATACCTTTCCCTGTTTTTGCAGAAACAGGAACGAAAGGAACGTCGCCACCGTATTCTTCAGGAACCACTTCTTCAGATACCAGTTCCTGCTTGACCCGTTCCGGATTGGCTTCGGGTTTATCAATTTTGTTGACAGCAACAACCATGGGCACACCTGCCGCTTTGGCATGGTGAATCGCCTCTTTGGTCTGTGGCATGACGCCGTCATCGGCAGCAACTACCAGAATCACAATGTCGGTTGCCTTGGCTCCGCGTGCACGCATGGCGGTAAACGCCTCGTGTCCCGGTGTATCCAGGAAGGTAACCATGCCGCCTTCGGTTTGCACATGGTAGGCACCAATGTGCTGGGTAATGCCCCCTGCTTCGCCGGACGCCACTTTGGCGCGCCGGATGTAATCGAGCAGTGACGTTTTACCGTGGTCAACGTGACCCATGACGGTTACTACCGGTGCACGTGGGTGCAGTTCCGCGTCGGCGCCAGCATCACCCATATCCAGGAAGGCTTCGGGATCATCAAGCTTGGCGGCAATCGCGTTGTGACCAAGTTCTTCTACCACGATCATGGCAGTTTCCTGATCCAGCACCTGGTTGATGGTAACCATCTGTCCCATTTTCATGAGTTCTTTGATCACCTCGGCTGCCTTCACGGACATCTTGTGTGCCAGATCGGCAACAGTAATGGTCTCGGGCACATGCACTTCGCGTGCAATGAACTCTGGCGCGGCCTGTTGCTTGACCTGTGCATGCTGATTCTTGTTGCGACCACGGGAACCACCGCGACCACCTGACGAACGCCAGCCGTCTTCCTGCGCTGCAGGACCGGAGCGTTTCTCAGCGACAGATTTCTTGCCACGACTTTGATCGTCCGACCATTTTCCATCGGATTCACCAGCCTTGCGGGGACCCGCAGGCATGGTTTTGACATCTTTCTTGCCGGCTTTTTTGCTGGCGTCTGTTCCTTCGGCAGTGGGCGTGGCGCGCAGTACCTTGCGCGGTTTGTTCAACATGTCACGCAACGCTGCGGCCTCGGCTTCAGCCTGGCGACGGGCTTCGTCGCGGCGAGCATCAGAGGCCTCAGTGCGCGCATCAGCAGACTTGCGCACTGGTGTGCGCGAGGAAGAAGGCTGACGTGCGGCGGGCTGACCGCGACCAGCATTGGCCCTGGTTTCCTCGCCATTGCCGGAAGAACGGGTTTCGCTGACCGGTGTGGAACGCGCCTCTGTCTGAGCTGGCGCACTTGGTTTCTGTGCAGCCGCTGCAGACGCCGTTGTTTCTGCTGCCTGTGCGGCAGCATCCTTTGCGGTGTCTTCGGTTTTACCTGCAGCTGCGGAATCCTGATCCGTTGTTGCCTGTACATCAGCATTTTTCTGCTGATCGGCTTTTTCCGTTTGCGCCTGATCTTCTTTTACAGATTCTGCTTTTTCAGGTGTAGCGGGCTCGGCTGTTTCTGCCGCAGCATTCTCTACCGGGGCTTCGTCTGCCTGTTTGGCTGCGCTTACATCCGGTGCAGCACTTGGGGTCTGGCCAGACTGATCCTGAGCAGCGACATCCGGTTTACCTGCCACATCGGCTGTCGTCAGATTCTGTTCGGCAACAGCCTGCGCGATGGCCGCGCTGGTATCAGCCGGCGTTGCCGGTGTCTCAGCTGAAGCCGCAGCGGCTGGTGCCTCGGGCTTGCCTTCGTTGACATCACGTTTGACGAATACACGTTTCTTGCGCACTTCTACCTGAATGGTGCGTGAACGACCGGAGCCATCCGCCTGGCGGATTTCCGATGTTTCGCGACGGGTCACGGTGATTTTTTTTCCATCTTTTGCACCATGCGCGCGACGCAATGCATCCAGGAGTTTCGCTTTGTCGCTCTCAGTGACGACATCTTCCACCGATTTCAGATTCACGCCAGCCGAGCGAAGCTGCTCTAGCAACAAATTCGCTGGCATTTTGAGTTCGACGGCAAACTGGTTTACGGTATTACTGGGCATTAAGTTCTCTCTTCCCTTACAACGTTTCATTAACTGGCGGATGACCACTGACCAAAGCGTGAACTTCGTTTTTCAGGGCTGATCGACAAATACTTCAGCGGCAAAGGTGTCATGAGCGCAGCGCCCGCCTTGCCATGACACACCGTTCCCACTATTGCCCTGCTATTACTTTTCTTCGTCATCAAACCAGTGCGCGCGAGCGCGCATGATTGTTTCGCTGGCCTGTTCATCTGTCATACCGGTGATTTCAGCCAGTTCATCGGTCGCAAGCTCGGCCAGATCATCAAGCGTGGCCACACCGGCGTCACCCAGCTGGGCAACAAGTTCCGGGGTCATCCCTTCAAGATCAAGCAAATCCTGCGCTGTTTCAACACGCTCTTCCTGGGCAATGGCTTCGGTGAGCAGTGCAGTACGTGCGCGATTGCGCAATTCGTTGACGGTTTCTTCGTCGAAGCCATCAATTTCCAGCAATTCCTGGATGGGAACGTACGCGACCTCTTCCAG
>JAFAGQ010000197.1 GCA_023422555.1 Pseudomonadota bacterium | reverse complement strand
ATCCTGCCGCAGGCCATTCCACGCATCATCCCGGCAATGGGGAATTATCTGGTCTCCATCATGAAGGATGTGCCGGTGCTGTCGGTCGTCACCGTACTCGAAATGCTGAACGTGGCAAAAATTATTGGCGATCGAACCTTCAACTATCTCATACCGTTATCCATGGTGGGTGCCATCTATCTGATTCTGACAATCGTCGCTTCGTATGGCGTGCGATACCTGGACACTCATCTGCCTAAACGAGGAATACCGTTACGATGAACAATCCGATAAATAATGAAAACCAGACGCCTGTCTCCATTGAGAGACAGCAGGAAGATATTGTGAACGTGGATGGTGAGGCGGCGCGCCTTGATTCCGGCGAACCCATTATCCGCTTTGAAAAGGTTGTCAAGAAATTCGGTGATGTTACCGTTCTTGATGAACTGGATTTCGAGGTGCGAAAAGGCGAGAAGGTCACGATTATCGGTCCTTCGGGCTCTGGTAAATCCACGGTGCTGCGTATTCTGATGACACTTGAAAACATCAATGATGGTGTCATTTATGTGACCGGTAAACCGTTATGGCATGAAGAGAAAAACGGTGAACTGGTGCCCGCCGGTGAAGACCACCTGCGTGAAATGCGCAAGGAAATGGGAATGGTGTTCCAGCAGTTCAATCTGTTCCCGCATATGACCGTGCGACGTAATGTGACCGAAGCGCCAGTTCAGGTTCTGAAACTGTCCAAGGAAGAAGCCAACGAGCGCGCGGACCGGTATCTGGAACTGGTGGGGCTGTCAGATCAGAGCGATAAATTTCCCAGCCAGCTCTCGGGTGGGCAGCAACAGCGTGTGGCCATCGCCCGTGCGCTGGCGATGAAACCCAATATCATGTTGTTTGACGAGCCGACATCGTCCCTGGATCCTGAGCTGGTGGGTGAGGTGCTTAATGTCATCCAGCGTTTGTCAGAAGAAGATGAACTGACTATGCTTCTGGTGACGCATGAGATGCAGTTCGCCAAGCAGATCTCCGATCGTGTCTGTTTCTTTGACAAAGGCAAGATTGTGGAGCAGGGCACGCCGGAAGAGGTCCTTGCCAATCCTCAGGAGCCACGTACTCAGGAATTCTTGAAAAGCTTCATCGAGCAGCACTGATTATCGGACTGCACGAGCATGTATCGCAGTGCACAAGCATCAGCAGTCGAGAAGCACGTTCATTAGGTAACGACTATCACGTGCAGTGGTTATCGAGCCGTACGAACATGAGCAATCGAGAGGCGCGATAACCAGATATCGAAAAGATATCGAGCAGAACGATGTCCAGCGTCAGAACGCGATCAGTTGCGGTCACCGTTATCATTGAGCCACTGTAGCAATTGCTCCTGAACGTTGCCGGCAAACTTGCGATACACCTGCTCACTGACAAAGCCCATATGCGGCGTCAGCAACATGTTGGGCAGGCCCAGCAATTCCGGGTTGGCTCCAGGTTCGTCGTCAAAGACGTCCAGCGCCGCAAAGCCGGGGCGACCCTGTGCCAGAGCCTGAACCAGCGCCGGCGTGTCAATCAGCGTGGAGCGGGAAGTATTGACCAGAAGCGACCCTGGCTTCATGAGTGGCAATGTCGTGCTATTGAGCAGCTTGCGTGTGGTATCTGACACCACAATATGCAGGGAGACCACATCCGATGTGGACAGCAAGGTTTCCAGAGAGACCGCTGTGGCATCTTCTTCGCTGGCACGTTCCTGTGTCATGTGCGGACTCCATACCTGGATTTGCATGCCGAAGGCGCGTCCGACGGCGGCCATGCGTTTCCCAATATGCCCCAGGCCAATCAGCCCCAGTGTCTTGCCTTCCAGGACTTCAGGCAGGTGTTCGCGGATGGCCTGACTGCGCCAGGGCGACTGCGCAGACGTCATGAACAGGTCCGGCAATTTTTTCAGAGATGCCAGAATCAGCGACCAGGCCAGTTCGCAGGTACTTGCCTTGGAGGGGCCGAACTCGGTGGGGGTGACTTCAATTCCGGCTTCCTGGGCGGCGGCCTGATCCAGCGTGTTATTGCGTGTGCCGGTAAAAATAATACGTTTGAGATTGGGCAGCTGCGCGATCAATGATTTGGGGAATGGTGTCCGATCCCGCATCAGCACAACGCATTGCGCATCCTTGAGCGCCTCGATTAGCTGCGCGTCACGCAAGCGGTCATGATGGATCGTCAACTGACTGCGATTTTGAATTTCGGACCAGTCAACAAGTCGTGTAAGTCCGTGTTCCCAGTCATCCAGTATCACAATTGAAGGCTTCATGTCATGCTCCCCGGCATTCGAAACAGGCCGGGAATCGGGCGGCTCTCAACAGAAGCCGGTGACCAGCCTGGTATGCAAAGCTGTATATTACCTTGTGTAGTACCGATCTGAACAGAACTGTATCAAAGGGCGACAACACCTTACGGTTAAACCACTGTCGCATGACCGAAATTACCGGTGAAAATAGGCCAGCAGCAATGAGACACTGACCACCGAAATGATGGTTGAAATAAATATCGATTGTGATACCAGTTCCGTATCCCGGTCGTACATGGTTGCCAGCATGAACGGACCTGTGCCGATGGGCAGGGCAGCCAGCAGCACCGCGGCTTCCCGTTGCACGGACGGCATATCAAACACCCAGAATGCCAGCACGGCGGTGACAACCGGAAGAAAAAGCATTTTCATGAACAGGACCGCGCCCAATGCCGGATGGATTCGATTGCTGCGTGTCTGCGCAAGAAAAAGTCCGATGGTGACCAGGGCACACGGACTGGCAGAATTGCCCAGGAGGCGGGCCAGTTCCGAGATCGAAACCGGCAGCGTAATACCTAGACCCGACACAATCATTCCCGCAACGGGCGCCACAATGAGCGGATTCTTTGCCAGCGCTTTGGCCGTATGGAGCATACTGGTCCAGATACTCAGATGCTTTTGCAGACCTGTTTCCAGACAAATGATGGACAGGGCAAACAGCACGCAGGCGGTCAGGATCATCGAGATAATGACGGGCGTCACGCCAGCCTGTCCATAGGCGAGCATGCACAGTGGCAGTCCCATATAACCGCTGTTGCTGTATGAGGCAGCCAGGCTGGCAACGCTATTGTCCGCAGGATGAAAGCGACGTCGCTGCCAGATCATGAACAGGGCAAACGTCGATACCATGCCGATGACGGTGGCAAGAATGAACGGTAGCTGATTCAGTTCTTCCCAGCCCACGCTGGCCATGGAATAGAACATCAGGGCTGGCAATGCAAGCCAGACAACGTAACTGTTCAGATGCTGGCTGGCCTGTTCGGGCAGAATCTGCCGCCGCGCAGCAATATACCCGATCAGGATCAACGCAAAGACCGGGAAGGCGGAATTGATAACGGCACTCAAAATGACAACCTACTTGACATGACAGCCTATTTGAAGGCGGTTTCGATAAAGCTGCGCAGTTTGCGCGAATGAAGGCGTTCGCGAGGCATTTCGCGCAATTTTTCCAGCGCAAGCATGCCGATGCGCAAATGCTGGCTGACCTGCTTGCGATAGAAGTCGGAAGCCATGCCGGGCAGTTTCAGTTCACCATG
>JAFAGQ010000185.1 GCA_023422555.1 Pseudomonadota bacterium | reverse complement strand
GGCGAAATGCAGCCTGGCGTAACACTGCGTGATCTGGTCAACGCCATTCCGCTGTACGCCATCAAAAATGGTCTGCTGACGGTTGCCAAGCAAGGCAAGAAAAATATTTTCTCCGGCCGCATTCTGGAAATTGAAGGTCTGCCCAATCTGAAAATCGAACAGGCTTTCGAACTCTCAGATGCGTCTGCCGAGCGCTCTGCTGCCGGTTGTACGGTGCGCCTGAGCAAAGAGCCCATCATCGAATATCTGAACAGTAATATCACACTGCTCAAATGGATGATCGCCAACGGCTATGAAGACGAACGCTCACTGGGTCGCCGTATCAAGGCCATGGAAGCCTGGCTTGCCAATCCACAATTGCTCGAACCCGATGACAATGCCGAATACGCAGCCGTTATCGAGATCGATCTGGCCGACATCCACGAACCTATCGTTGCCTGCCCTAACGATCCCGATGATGTGAAAACCCTGTCCGATGTGGCTGGCGCGAAAATCGATGAAGTGTTTATTGGCAGCTGCATGACCAACATTGGTCACTTCCGTGCCGCGTCGAAACTGCTCGAAGGCAAACGCGATATCCCGGTCAAGCTGTGGGTCGCCCCGCCAACCAAGATGGATCAGAAGCAGCTGACTGAAGAAGGTCACTATGGCGTGCTGGGTGTAGCGGGTGCGCGTATGGAAATGCCAGGCTGCTCGCTGTGCATGGGTAATCAGGCGCAAGTGCGTGAAGGTGCAACCGTCATGTCCACCAGTACGCGTAACTTCCCTAACCGTCTGGGCAAAAACACCTTTGTGTATCTGGGTTCTGCCGAACTGGCCGCCATCTGCTCTCGTCTGGGTAAAATCCCAACGCGCGAAGAGTACATGGCCGACATGGGCATTATCGGCAAAAACAGCGAAAGCATTTACCGTTATATGAACTTCGACAAGATCGAAGACTTCAAGGAAATTGCCGACTCCGTAGGCGTCTGATAAAGCAGGTCAGCTCTTAGTGGCTGACCCACATGCATCAGAAGCAATACCTGTGAACTGCAAGCCAGACATTGGATTTCCAATCTATGGCTTGGCATCACAGGTATTTTTTTGTCTGAGCAGTATTTTTTCGTTTGCAGACTCAGCCCGGGCCATCGCTGGCGGCGGCAAGCAAGGGCACCAGCACATCACTGATCGGCGTGGGAATGCCATGTGCACGGGCGCGGCGCGCTATGACGCCATTGCGAATTTCCCATTCCAGTGGACGCCCTGCCAGGCGATCCGTAAGAATGGACGTGCCCATGTCGGTCGGAATTGTCTGGAACCGTTCCAGTATCTGTTCCGGAACGTCGTCTCCGAGCTCGGCGCCTTCGGCACGCGCTACGGTCAGACATTCCTGCAAATAAGCCAATGAAAGCGCAGCCATATCAGGTCGGCGAAATATGCCGGATCGGCGGGTGGCAAGCACCATCAGTCCGGCCACCGCATTCTGCAGCAGCTTGCGCCAGGCCTGGGAACTGAAATTGTCCGCCAGTTCCACAGCGCAACGCGTGGCCTGAAGCTGCTCTGATACTTTGCGCGCGGCAGCTGTGTTCGGTAGCGACAGGCGCACCTCCCCGCGCAGCTGTACAGACCCATCTGATTGCGCCTGTGCGGGGAACCAGACGACTGCCGGCACGACTTCCCCTTCAGTGCAGTACGGCGTAAGGCTCTCGACCTGTTCAACCCCATTCTGCAATGCGCAGACGACCGTGTCCGGGCCCACCAGGGCGGCAAGCCATTTTGCCGCCGCTTCGTTCTGTGTGGTCTTAACCGCCAGAAAAATCACATCGACGTGGCCCTGTATTTGTGATGGATCCGTATGTACCGGTCCAGGGACGGTAATCACGTTATCGCCGTCATGCAGCGTCAGGTCTTCGCGAGCAGTGCGACCACACAGTAGTGGCGTGCGCCCTACTTCATGCAGTGCCGCAGCGATTGTCGTGCCAATAGCACCCGGGCCCACTACCGCAACGGACGGCTTTACTTCCTTGCTCATCAACTCAACTCCTTCATCATGTTGTCGTAATCACTTTTTATTTACTGTCGATTTTTATTTACTATCGCTGTTTCTTTTGTGCCTGGGGAGGGCGCGCAATGCTTCGTATTTTCCCGTCTATCCGGCTGGCGGTTTTTCACTGATAATCTGTCATCCTCAATCACCATTGCCATTTCTCTTTCGCCGCCATCCTTTAATCAGTGCCACCCTTTAATCACTGCCACCCTTTAATCACTGCCACCCTTTAATCACCGCCTTCCTCTATTTACTGCCTCTTTCACCGGAAATCTGCTATGCAACTGGACGCCCCAATCCCTATCCTGCGAATTTTCTCCCTCCCTCTGGCAGAAGCCTTTTATCTGGATTTTTTAAACTTCAGCAAGCGGTGGGAACACAGGTTCGCCCCTGACCTTCCACTATATATGGAAATCGCGCGCGATGACCTTGTGCTGCACCTGAGCGAACATTATGGCGATGGCACGCCAGGCAGCGCCGTATTCCTGCCTATGGAAGGCATCCATGAACTGCAAAAGGATCTGCTGGCAAAACAGGCCAGCTTCGCGCGTCCGGGAATCAACAAGACATCCTGGGGATTCACCATGGATATCACCGACCCGTTTGGCAACCAGCTCAGATTCTGCGAACGCCATCACGAACATGAATAAGCACGTTCCCAGGTCGTGTTACCTGGACCGGTGCTGTATTGGTCTTGTAGCCATAACAGTTTGGCGGCAAAAACCACCATTGCGCCTGAAATTGCGGGCTTTTACGCCAATCGCTTGAAAAGGCGCGCCGGTGGTGGTGTAATCAACAGCATACTTTACCAGATAGACGCTTTATACGAATTAACAAAATTTCTATAAATACATGTCTTTTACGCAAGACTTGCTGTTCTGTATGGTTTAAAGCCTTTCCCGTGATGCCAGGCGGTCACAACATGCCGCTGACATCATCTATCTGTCCGAACAATTCCTATCGTCATTATGAACCGAGTTCCTTATCAGTTTTCCCATCGTGCAACCCAGCTGACCAGTTCTGCCATCCGCGAGATTCTCAAAATCACAGAAAGACCCGACGTCACGTCTTTTGCAGGCGGCCTGCCATCAACACTGGGCTTTCCTGCAGAGCAGATTCGTGCCGCCTACGATCGCGTGCTGTCAACAGCGCCTAATGTCGCTTTACAGTACGGTCCAACCGAAGGTTATCGTCCATTGCGTGAATGGGTGGTCAGTGACTTCCAGGCACGTGGCACCCAGGTGGACGTAGACGAAGTTCTCATCGTTTCGGGCTCTCAGCAGGCGCTGGATCTGATCGGTAAGCTGTTCATCGATCCGGGTAGCAAGGTGCTGGTTGAGTCTCCCAGCTATCTGGGCGCGCTGCAGTCCTTCTCGCTGTTTGAGCCCGTTTATGAACCCGTAGCCACCGACGACGGCGGCCTGGTTCCAGAGGCCATCACAGAAGAAAAAGCAGAAGGCGCACGATTTATCTACTGTCTGCCCAATTTCCAGAACCCCACCGGCCGCACCATGAATCTGGAGCGCCGCAAGGCACTGGTTGAGCGCTGCGCCAGCCTCAATGTGCCCATTGTGGAAGATGATCCCTACGGCGAACTGCGCTATGTGGGCGACCCCCTGCCCGGCCTGCTGCATCTGGGTCGCGAAG
Source organism: Pseudomonadota bacterium (assembly GCA_023422555.1). GTDB lineage: Bacteria > Pseudomonadota > Gammaproteobacteria > Burkholderiales > Burkholderiaceae_B > Advenella. Next base: position 955 of record JAFAGQ010000185.1, on the reverse strand, counting down.
CAGGCGCCACTGTGCTGCGCATGGGTTCATTCTCCAAGGTTCTGTCTCCTGGTATGCGTCTGGGATACGTAATCGCCCCCCGCGAAATTATTGCCAAACTCGTGCAGATCAAACAGGCTACCGATCTGCACACCGCTACCGTGACGCAAATGGCCGTTTACGAAACCATCAAGGATGGGTTTCTGACAACGCACCTGCCCAAGGTTCGGGAACTGTACCGCAATCAGTGTCAATACATGCTGGATGCCATGGACGCGCATTTTCCGAAATCCGCAAAATGGACACGCCCCACCGGCGGTATGTTTATCTGGGTAAAGGTTGACGAAAGCATCGACACGACCGTTGCTCTGGCACAGGCCGTTGAGGAATACAAGGTTGCTTATGTTCCCGGCGAGCCGTTCTATCCTGGCTCACCTGCCCCGAAAAACACACTGCGACTGAGCTTTGTGACCGTCACGGAAGAAAAAATCCGTGCTGGTATTGCTGATCTGGGCAAACTGTTCACCCGATAAGATAATCGGGCAATGCATGGATTGTGATTGGTCAGCCAGTTTTCTGGCTGAACCGCAATCACAATCCAAATAGGTGAAATCAAATAAGTGAAGTCTCACGTTCCAAATCGGATAAATCCGAATATCCGGCAAATATCACATTCTGAATATTGGGATATCGCATCCGGGGACATATCACGTTCAGCATATCGGTGATATCACAAACTGAATATGCACCTTCAGGCTCAGTAAATACCGAAGCTTTTCATCAATTTCAACTGTAATTCTGCGACAGGGCGGATATCTCCGGATATTCGCCCTTTTTGTCACGTTTACTGTGATTAAAAAGGAGTAAAATGAACTACACTTGTTCATGTTTGCGCAGAATCGTTTTGGAGAAAAAAATGTCGTTATCAAGCACCCTTAAAGAATTCAGCATTGGCAAAAAAACCGCTAACTATTAT
>JAFAGQ010000152.1 GCA_023422555.1 Pseudomonadota bacterium | reverse complement strand
CCTCGATTCTCGATTTCACCGCCTCTAAGTAGGAACTTATATACATGTACGTGGTTTTTGAAGACGACGGCAGCTTCAAGGCTGAAAAAATTCATTCCGAAGCCGATTCGACCCTGCAGGTTGAATCAGCCAGTGGCAAACGCAGCAAAATAAAACGCAATGCTGTCATCTTTACCTTTGATGACATCGACCCGCAGGCCATGCTGGAACAGGCCCGCACACAGGCTGAAGACATCGATCTGCAGTTCCTGTGGGAATGTGCCCCTCAGGAGGAATTTGCCGCCGAGGAACTGGCGCGCGAATACGTTGGCAACGAGCCTTCCATCACCGAGAAAACCGCGATCCTGCTGCGTCTGCATGGCGCACCCGCCTATTTTCATCGCAAGGGCAAAGGACACTACAAAGCGGCGCCGCCCGAGATTCTGGAAGCGGCACTGGCTGCGCTTGAAAAGAAACAGCGTCAGGCTGAGCAGCAACAGGCGTGGACCGATGCCATGCTGGCCGGCCAGCTGCCTGATGACATGCGTGATGCTGCCCGCACTTTCCTGATCCGTCCAGACAAAAATACACTGCAATGGAAAGCGTTTGAAAAAGCGCTGAGTGAAAGCGGCAAAACCGCCGAAGCCCTGCTGCTGGAACTGGGCGTGTATCCACATGCACTGGCTCTGCATCTGGAGCGGTTCATGAAACAGCACTTTCCCAAGGGTACCGACATTCCCGAACTGGAGATTCCACCACTGCCTGAACTGCCCGTCAGTGATGTGGTCGCCTATTCGATTGACGATATCAGCACCACAGAGATAGATGATGCTTTGTCGGCAACCCATCTTGAAGGCAACCGCTATCGCATTGGGGTGCATATCGCCGCACCGGGCCTGGTTGTGTCGCGCGATTCCGATCTGGATAAACTGGCACGCAGCCGGATGTCAACACTCTATATGCCTGGTGACAAGGTCCCGATGCAGAGCGACACCCTGATCAATATGTTTTCCCTGGATGCAGGTAAATCGGTACCGGCACTGTCCCTTTATGTGACCGCCGACATCACAACCGGCGAAATCACAGAGACCAGCACGCGTGCCGAAATGATCAGCATCCGCGAGAATCTGCGTATCGATGATCTGGTAGAGCAGCTGACTGCAGAGGCCCTGGATGATGACAACACGTCTGTCCCCTATGCAGACTTTTTCCGTCCACTGTGGAAACTTTCCCGGCATCTGAAAGCCGCGCGCGAACAGGTGCGCGGCAAACCCGAGAACAATAACCGCATCGAATATACCTTCCGTCTGCATGGCCCCGCCGACGATCCCGATTCGGTCATTCAGCTGATTCCACGCCAGCGCAATGCGCCGCTGGATCAGATTGTTGCCGAGTACATGATTCTTGCCAACACACTCTGGGGTGCCTATCTGAACGAACACGGGCTGCCCGGTGTGTACCGCTCGCAGCAGATGGGTCGGGCGCGCATGTCCACCCATCCTCTGCCGCATGAAGCCATCGGTGTACCGCAATATGCGTGGACAACATCACCGCTGCGCCGTTATGTAGACCTGGTCAACCAGAGACAGATTCTGGCTGCCGCCGAACATGGCGTTTCGGCGCGACTGGTCGCCCCCTTCAAACCCAAGGACGCTGATCTCTATGCCATTATCGGCGCCTTCGATTCCCAATACATGCTCTGGCATGAATTCCAGAGCCGGCTTGAGCGCTACTGGTGCCTGCGCTGGCTGACTCAGCAATCGCGCAGCACGCTGCACGGTACATTCATTCGCGATAACCTGGTTCGCCTTGAGGAAATCCCTCTGGTGATCGAAGTCAACGGACTGCCTGAACTGGAGCGCAATGACCGGATTGTGATTCACGTGCGCGGCACTGATGAACTGTCCTTGCAGATCGATGCCGAATATGGTGGCCCTGCACCCGCTGACATGGAGACTGCGGCATGAGTACTCCCCGTCAGTTCGCCGTACTGGGCAATCCCATCCATCATAGCCTCTCGCCACAGTTGCATACGCTGTTTGGCCGTCAAACGGGCCTGGATATTCATTACGAAAAGCACTGTGTGGAGCCGGCAGAGTTTTCTGAGCACGTGCAGCGCTTTTTTGCAGACGGCGGTCGCGGTCTGAATATTACGCTGCCATTCAAGGAAGACGCTTTCAGGCTCGCTGCCGATCATGCTTCCGAGCGCGCCCGGGCAGCCGGAACCGCCAACACCTTATGGATGCAGGACGGTCATCTTCATGCCTGCAATACCGATGGGCTGGGTCTGGTGAATGACCTGTTGCGTCAGGATGTGCCGCTGAAGAACAGCCGGATACTGCTCATTGGCGCTGGTGGCGCAACGCGTGGCGTCATGCTGCCGTTACTGCAGACGGGCTGCAGACACCTGCATATTGTGAACCGCAGCGAAGAAAAAGCCCACGCCCTGTCTGCGCTGGCCAGAACGCTGGTCAATACAGAGGCACAGATCAGCAGTTCCGGCTTCAGCGCACTTGAAGGCGACTGGGATGTGGTGATCAATGCGAGTGCGAGCAGTCTGTCGGGGCAGTCATTACCACTGGCTGACAACACTTTTCATGCCGACACGTTTGCCTACGACATGCTTTATACGGCCAGCGGCGATACGCCATTTCTCCAACAGGCGCGCCAGGCAGGCGTTTCACATACCTCAGATGGTCTGGGCATGCTGGTCTACCAGGGTGCAGAAAGCTTTCGCATCTGGAATCAGGTGCAGCCGGATCCAATAGCCGCACTGAACGAATTGCGCAGCAGCCTGGCAGGAGCGGCCTGATGCTTGAAGCAGTGGGTCGCGGATTTACTCATCTGGCAGTGCGGATCACAGAACGACTACGCAACCAGTCGCCTGCCCGCACGGTGATCGATGTCGTCGCCCTGCTACTTGCACTGGTTGTGCTCTATCAGGTTTACCTTTTTGCCTGGGTGCTCTGGTACAGCGTATTCAACCCGGGGGGCAGCGCCTATATGCGTCTGGAAAGTCGGCGTCTGTCTTCCCTGACCCCGCCAGTCAGCATCAGTTACGAATGGACACCTTACGAGGCCATCAGCCCTAATCTGAAAAAAGCGGTGATTGCGGCTGAAGACGCCCGCTTCACCCAGCATGATGGCGTGGAATGGGAAGCCATCCGCAAGGCATGGCGCTACAACGAAAGACAGGAAGAAAACGGCAGCGCGCGGCGCCGAGGTGGTTCGACGCTCACGCAGCAGCTTGCAAAGAATCTGTTTCTTTCTGCAGACCGGAACTATATTCGCAAGGGTCAGGAACTGATTATTACCTATATGATTGAAGCGGTCATGTCCAAACGGCGGATACTGGAGCTTTACCTGAATGTGGTCGAATATGGGACTGGCATTTTCGGGGCGCAGGCAGCCGCCCGACATTATTTCCATACGGATGCAAAAAACCTGTCCATCAGCCAGGCAGCAAGACTAGCCGCCATTTTGCCCAATCCCAGAGTCTACGGAAAAAACATGCAGTCACGATTTGTATCCTCGCGTGGCAGGACTATATCAGCGCGTATGCGCAGTGCCGTTCTGCCTGATTGACAAATTCGCCCCTGCTGCGGTTATGATGGTATCGGTCTTCAAACAACAGTAAAATCAACGGCTCGGATGTGACAGGCGCATTCCCGCATTTCTCCGGACATAAACAGAACACATGCGCACAGCAAGAAAGTATCTCGGCACAGAACTCTATCGCTCCACCGCGGC
>JAFAGQ010000147.1 GCA_023422555.1 Pseudomonadota bacterium | reverse complement strand
CTGCAAAACGCTGCCTGCGAGGATCAAAACCCGATGATGCAGCAGCAAGATCAGTGTATAGCGCCTTCTCGCGCTCGGTGACGGTGGCGGGTACTTCAATTGTGATAATGGCATAGAGGTTCCCTTGCGCACCACCACTGCCCGGCAGCCCCCTTCCGGAAAGGCGCATCTTGCGTCCGGCGACCGTCCCAGGCGGGATAGTCAGCGCGACGGTTCCGCCAAGTGTAGGAATCTCGACAGATGCACCCAGTACCGCCTCCCATGGTGCCAGCGGGACCTCAATCGTCAGATCCTTGCCATCAACCTGAAAATAGGGATGCGGCTGCAACTGCATGGTGACGAACAAATCACCGGGCTGTCCACCATTCATGCCCTGGCCGCCCTTACCCGCCAGCCTCAGGCGCTGGCCGTCTGAAGCGCCCTTGGGCACGCGAATCCGAAATGTTTTGGGTACACGATGCAGCAACCCCTGACTATCGTAATCGGGAACAGCAACCGAGACTTCCGTTTCTGCGCCGTTATAAATCTGTTCAAGTGTAATGGGCATGGTGAACTCGAAGGTTTCACCATGTCGCGGGCGTCTGGCGTAATTGGCAGCCCCTTCGCGCTGGGCTTCGGCAAATGCCTTCAACAAATCGGACAGATCCACATCCGAGAAGTCGCCCGCCCCTTCATTGAAATGCTGCTGCCACTGGTTGGGTGGTACAAAGTCATCGCCCGGAGCATGCGTACCAAGGTTGTCATACGCCGCCCGCTTTTCCGGATCTTTCAGCGTGGCATAGGCTTCGGCCACTTCCTTGAATTTGTTTTCGGCGTCCGGTTCCTTGGATACATCCGGGTGATATTTATGTGCAAGGCCGCGGTAGGCCTTCTTGATATCCGCCTCGGTGGCGTTGCGCTCCAGTCCTAAAACCTTGTAGTAGTCTACGTATTTCATCTGCACCTGCCGGTATGAATGTCTTTACGAACAACTGTTCTACTGATTTTAGCAACTATTCATCAGGAAATATCACGGCACCCGGAAATATCACAGGTGCCATGTTATTGAGCAAAGCTTGCAGTAAGCTGCGCATCCGATCTGGTGAAGAAGCTGCGCACCCGATACGGTGCGCGCCTTTCTACTTGGCTGTGATATGTGCCTTCTTGATAACGTCAGCCCACATGACAGCATCGGTTTTGATCCGCTCCACAAATGTGTTTTTATCGCCCTCGACCACCATGGAACCTGATTTTTCTATCTGTTCCTGGAAATGCTTGTCTTTCATTGCAGTCTGCACGGCATCGCTCAACGTATCAACTACCGGTTCCGGCGTGCCCGCTGGAAGCAGAATGCCAAACCAGGTCGTCGCATTGAACCCTTTGAATCCGGATTCGTCCAGGGTTGGAACATCAGGCAGGGTTTTCAGACGAGTCATAGAAGACACGGCCAGTGCCTTGATCTGTTTTTCCTGAATTGCGCCAGACAAGGTGGAAGCCGAGGACATATATGCCTGGATCTGATTGCCGATCAAGGACGGAATTCCGTCATTCGCCCCTTTGTAGGGGATGTTTTCAATCTTGATACCGGATTTTTGCTGGAACAGAATCGATGCCAGATGGGCAACGGTGCCGATACCGGGAATACCAAAGTTCATGCTATTTGGCGGTGCTGCATTAACGGCCTTTACAAACTCCTGCGCATTGGAATACTTGGCCTCTGCAGGCGCGACCAATACCAGCGGCCCGTCCGCCACCAGTGCGACGGGGATGAAGTCCTTGACGGGATCGTACTGAATTTTGGGTTGCAGCGTTGGAAGAATGGCCAGATTGCTGGTCTGCCCTAACACAATTGTGTAGCCGTCCGGTCTGGCGTTTGAGGCGGATGCCAGACCCACACTGCCGCCCGCACCGGGGCGATTCTCAACAACCACGTTCCAGCCTTTCTGTTTGCCCATCTGTAATGCGAGTTCACGGGCGATATAGTCGGTGCCGCCACCCGGAGGGAATGGCACTATCAGTTTGACCGGACGAGTGGGGTATTCCTGTGCGAAAGCGGAAGTTGCGGCCGCCAGAAAAGATAATGCAAGCGTAATTTTTGCAGCAGTTTTCATTGATGTCTCCGTCGTTGTATTTGGATTTATTGCAAACGTAAATTAGAGGGAGCAACTGTATATAGTCGCTTCATTATTTGCAATGGCGTTTCGTCCAACGGAACAACAACCGAAAACACAGGGCTTTACAAATTTTCCTTTAAAAAACAATCCTTTACACGCATGACATTACACACGGGCTCTTACACGCGGCCTATTACACACCGGCCTTTTCATGAAGCGCGGGCCACTTTTGCTACAAAAAGGCCTCGTCAAAAGACGTCTTAAGATAATTCACCAGCAGGCGGATAATGCCCGGAACATGCGGACTGTAGGGACGTAAAGCATAAATGGACTCGCCAAAAACGCTGACTGAGCGCCATTGCGGCAACAGTTCCACGAGCCTGCCGTCTTCCAGTTCTCTTGCCGCGGAAAAATCCGGCACCAGCGCAATGCCCTGATGAGCGAGCAGCATTTCTCTTAACGTTTCGCTGTTATTGGCCGCAAAGGAACCGCTCACCTGTACGCTCACTCTTCTTGCTGACGACCGGCGGCTTTCGAAATGCCAGGCCGGCTGCGCACCGGAACGCAGGTAGGTCAGACAATTGTGATTTGCCAGATCCTCGGGCCTGGTGGGCTGCGGATGCTTTTTCAGATACTCCCTGCTGGCCAGCAGCAGCGTGCGTGTGGAACACAGTTTCCAGGCCACATAGGTTTCCGGCACGGTAGACGAATGACGAATGGCAAGATCGAAACCCTCCTGCGCCAGTGCGCTGATATGGTCTGACAGCTCGATTTCAATCCTGATTTTGGGATACTGGTGCATGAAGGCCGGCAGCCTCGGGATGATCTGCTGTCGGGCGAGCGCCACAGGTGCGGTCAGTCGAATCGTGCCACGAGGTGTCTCGGCCAGCTCGCGAATCCGGGCACAGCCCGTTTCGATGGCATTGAAGCCGCCGCGCGTTTCAGCAACCAGTTCGCGACCGGCGTCCGTCAGGCGAACGCTGCGCGTCGTGCGCTGCACAAGTGCAATCCCCAGTGCACTTTCCAGTTCCTGGATGCGCTGGCTCATGGCAGCCTTGCTCACTCCCAGACGCTGCGCCGCAGCAGTATAGCTGCCGGCCACGTCCAGCATGCCCAGCCAGTAGATATGGGACCAAAGGGGTTCATTTTTCAGGTTTTTCATACCCCTATTGTCCAATATTCTGAACAATTAATCCATGGTTAGCGTATTGATCGATTGCGGTGACCGTTCCTATACTGGAGGCACTCATGAATTAACCTAAGGAGCTTCCATGTCTGCAAAAACCCCAGCGGCCTATACCGATAGTGCTGATGTCGTCAATTACATTAACGGCAATCCCGTCACACCCAAGTCTGCCGAAAAACAGCCTGTTTATAACCCCGCGACCGGTGAAATCGCGCGCCATGTGGTTCTTTGCGGTGCAGATGAAGTCAACGAAGCCGTGAGCGCCGCCAAAGCTGCTGCGCCGGACTGGGCAGCCATCCCCCCCATTCGCCGCGCACGCATCATGAACCGCTTTTTGGGTCTGATGCAGGACAACGCGGATGCATTGGCAGCCATCATTACTGCCGAGCATGGCAAAGTATTTTCTGATGCACAGGGCGAAGTCGCACGCGGCATTGATATTATCGAATTTGCCTGCGGCATTCCTCAATTGCTCAAAGGGGATTACACCGATCAGGTATCCACCGATATCGACAACTGGACAATGCGCCAGCCACTGGGTGTAGTCGCTGGCATCACGCCATTCAACTTCCCATGCATGGTTCCTTGCTGGATGTTCCCTGTTGCCATCGCTGCCGGTAACACATTTGTACTGAAGCCCAGCGAGCGCGATCCAAGTGCATCCCTCTTTATCGCGCGCCTTTTCAAGGAAGCCGGTCTGCCCGATGGCGTCTTCAACGTGGTCCAGGGCGGCAAGCCAGCTGTCGATGCCATTCTTGAACATCCCGATGTCGCTGCGGTCAGCTTCGTCGGCTCCACGCCTATCGCCCATTACATCAGCGAGCGCGCTGCCCATTTTGGCAAACGCGTGCAGGCCCTGGGCGGTGCCAAAAATCATATGGTTGTCATGCCTGATGCAGATATTGATCGTACCGTCGACGCCCTTATCGGCGCTGCGTATGGTTCTGCGGGCGAGCGCTGCATGGCCATTTCGGTTGCCGTTCTGGTTGGTGATATTGCAGATGAAATTGTTAAACGGGTTTCCGAGAGAGCCAAAGATCTGGTTATTGCAGATGGCATGAATCCCAAGGCAGAAATGGGTCCTATCGTGACACGTCAGTCACTGGAACGGATCGAATCGTATATCGAGCTTGGCGTCAAGGAAGGCGCAAAACTGGTCGTGGATGGACGCGGCCTGAAAGTTGCCGGCAATGAAAACGGCTTCTTCACAGGCGGCACGCTGTTTGACAATGTCACCCCGGACATGCGGATCTACAAGGAAGAGATTTTCGGACCCGTGCTTGCCTGCATACGCGTCAAGGATCTGGGCGAAGCCATTCAGCTTATCAATGATCACGAATTCGGTAATGGTGTTTCATGCTTTACCAGCGACGGTCATACGGCGCGCGAATTCTCCCGCCGTATACTGGTTGGCATGGTAGGCATCAATGTGCCGATTCCGGTTCCCATGGCCTGGCACGGTTTTGGTGGATGGAAGCGCAGCCTGTTCGGCGACATGCATGCCTATGGAGAAGAAGGCGTACGTTTCTACACACGCCAGAAATCCATTATGCAGCGCTGGCCGCAAAGTATTGCCAAAGGCGCCGAATTTGCCATGCCAACGGCAAAATAATTCCAATTGAGACGTGATGAGCCGGGCTGACAATCAGTCCGGCTCAATTTTGTTCTGTGCATGGATCGCGGCTGTTTCGAAAGCAACATCCAAATGCAAAGCTGCTCACCCGCCAAAACTGGCTTTCGGTCCGCCTCAATCCCAACGACCAGGGTCAGTTACCGGGGTCAGTTCTGCGTCGAACTCAAGGACAATCCAGTCGTTATTGCCCCGACGCCGCCGGCGGCAATACCACGATTGTTCCTTGCGCCGTAGCGCAGAGCTTTTCCTCGCCGTCATTTTCCACAAACACGTCACAACGCGTCACGGCTTGCGTACGACCTTTGTAAACAACCGATCCTCGCGCAATCAGCGCTTCTCCTGTCGCGGGTCGCAGAAAATTTATTTTGAATTCAGATGTGATAACCGGGATGCGATACGCAATCCCCGCTGAAAAGGTCAGCGCCGTATCTGCTGCGTAGCCCAGCACACCGCCATGTACCGTGCCCAGATGCTGCATCAGATTCTCCTGAATCGGAATACGGAACGCACAATTTCCCTCTGTATCCGCATCAAGCAGGCTGGTTTTCAGCACGCCACTGAAGGGCTGTCGCTCCAGAATCCCCTGTGCGCGTTTCATGACATCTTCTTTGCTGAATTTCTGATTCATACACTACATCCAACGTAATATTGATAACCGTGTAACCGAGGCAGTGCTGCTTCGGATTTTGCTTCCGGGAGCAAACGCCGTGCTACACCAGATTTCCCGTCCGGGACATCTTTCGAACATAATAATAAAACCGCCGCCACAAAAGTAAAGACGTTGCCGCCAGACCAATGAAGAATCCCAGCCAGATCCCGTACACACCCATGTGAAACACATAGGTAAACAGCAGCACCACGGGAACACCGATGGCCCAGTAGCCAAGCACAGTCAGCACAAAGGTATCGCGTGCCTTCAGAATGCCACGCATTGCGCCTACCGCCAGATTCTGCTGGCAGTCAGCAAATTGCAACAACGCAGCCAGCGCCAGTAACGGAACAGCGATATGACGCACAACCTCCACATTGGCTGAATCCTTATCCAGGAATAGTCCAATCAATGTGCCTGGTATGGTCACATAGAGAATTGCGACGATTCCCATGCCAACAATACCCATCCAGATAATCGTGCGCGCCAGATCCCGCAGGCGCACCGTATCACGCTGCGGCAATGCATGGCTCATGTGGATGGACACCGCGTGCGAAAGCCCGATGGAAATCATGAATGCAATATTGACAAACTGGAAGGCCAGTGTGTGCGCTGCCAGGCTGGCCGCCCCCAGCGTGCCGGCAACCAGCGTCAGCACAGACACAAACCCTGCTTCACTCGCGTAGGCTGCACCTGTTGGCAGACCCAGTTTGAACGTATCTCGAATAAATAGCCTTGATTTCGTGGAGCGCAAGGTTACCGTGCGTGGCGTCGGCAAACGCAGAACCGGCGCCAGCAGTTTGTCGCGGCGGATCAATGCATAAAACCCAACAGCCATGAATGTCTGGGTAAACAGGGTGGCCAGTCCGACACCAGGCAATCCCATGCCAGGCCAGCTTCCGATGCCAAATATAAACAGCAGATTCAAGCCAATATTGACCAGCACCGCGGTCAGGGTGATCAGCATCAGCGGGCCTGGCCGCTTCAGTGCCACAGCGGCGTTTCGCAATACCTGCAGCCACAGTAGCGGAATCAGGCTTGGCGCAAGAAAAATCAGCAGCGAATACCCCATATCCAGCAGATGAGGATCCTGACCCAGATAGCGCAAATAGGGAAACACGATCAGCATAAGGGTGACCATCAACGCGCCGGTCACTGTCGCCAGGACAAGGCCCAGCCGTACCTGAGAAGCCATGCGCGTTCGCACACTGATGCCGCCTGCAGCCCAGGTCTGGGCAAACAGATTCCCCATGGGGGTGACGAACCCTACGCTGGAGGTTCGCAGCAGACCGAAAAGCGTAACGGCCATGCCGCCCGCGGCAATCGCCGTTGGACCGATCAGCCCCATCATCAGCAGATCGGTCGTGGTCAGTGCAACGGAGGCCAGCTGCACCAGTATAAGGGGCCAGGCCAAATAGGAAATTTCTTTGACAGTCGTGACAGCTTTCACAACACACCACAAGCGCAGGGCGCATAAACGTTGAAGCAATACATCATATCTGAAATTATTTACCTGCGCCGGTTCGCGCTTGTGGCGCACACCGAATATCGAGAAGCAACTTATATCGTTGTCTGCCTGAACAATGCAATAACGTCCTTGAGAAATGCCGATTGATCGCTTTTGCGCCAGCTGAGCATGATGGGCGAGGTAAAGCCAGCTTCGTCCAAGTCCACGTACACAACGTCTTCCCGATGCAGTCGTCGGACCGACTCGGGCACAATGGTGACGCCAATGCCCGCTGTTACCAGGCCGATGGCCGTTTGCAGTTCATTCACTTCCTGCGCCACGACGGGTGAGTGCCCTTTCTGCCTGTACAGGTTCAGGACATGATCCGCATAGCTGGGACGCGGACGCGCGGGATACAGGATTAGCGGCTCGTTCAGAATATCATTGAGCATGACAGAATGCCGGCCTGCCAATGGATGGCTGATGGGTAACGCAACCGCAAGACGCTCATCTGTCAGTACCAGACGTTCGATTTCTTCATCTTTCAGTAGGATTCGCCCGACGCCAATATCTATTCGGCCCGACTTCAGAGCCTCAAACTGCTGCAGCGTGGTCATTTCCACCAGGCTGATTTCGGCCTGATCGTTCATTTCGCGCAGCTGGCGAATCAACGCTGGCATGTGTCCATAGAGTGTCGAGGGGACAAAACCGATACCAAACCACATGCGTTCACTACGACCAATACGCCGCGTGGCGTTGATGGTTTCTTCCAGCCGTGAAGTCATTTTCTCGGTCTGATCCAGAAAGTAGCGGCCCGCCTCGGTCAGCTGTATGCCTCGTCCCAGCCGCTCAAATACTGCAACTCCCAGTTCTTCTTCAAGCATTTTGATTTGCCGGCTCAGGGGCGGCTGGGCAATATGCAGCAGTTTGGCTGCTTTGGTAAAGCTCAGCTCGCGGGCCACGCACTGGAAGTAGCGTATCTGTCGTAACTCCATCACTCATACCTTAAAAGTATTGATGACGACAAATATAGTCTTAGACACCGACAAAAACAATACCGATAATAAAGAAAACATTCGGGATCAATCACGTCTGTCATACCAGTGTGACATCAGGCCGTTGTCCCGATTACTCAAATCGTATGGAGATGACATTGAAAAACATCACTCGCCGCCGCTTCGGCATGAACACATTGGGCGCCGCCGTCATTCTGACCGGTCTTTTTGGCGCGAATATTGCCCAGGCTGCCTATCCTGAACGGCCAATTACCTGGGTTGTCCCCTTCCCGCCGGGTGGAGCGATGGATGTGATTGCACGCACGCTTGGCGAGACAATTTCGAAAGATCTGGGTCAGCCAATCGTGGTGGAGAACAAGCCGGGGGCCGGGGGAAATATCGGCGCCACGCAGGTATCCAACGCCAAACCTGATGGCTATACCATCATGATCGTGGCCAACGGCATGGCAGTCAATCCGTCTCTGTACAAAAGACTGGGCTATGATCCGATCAAGGACTTTGAACCGATTTCTCTGCTGGCAGATGTGCCCAATATCCTCGTGACGCAAGCCAGCCGCAAGGATGTCAACTCGATCACGGATGTGATTGAGCAGGTGAAGGCCAATCCGGGCAAGTATACATATGCCTCGGCTGGTGTGGGTACGTCCATCCATCTTGCCGGCGCCCTGTTCACGTATCTGGGTAAACTGGATATGCTGCATGTGCCCTATAAAGGCAGCGGTCCGGCTGTTTCCGATCTGCTGGGTGGTCAGGTGGATTATATGTTTGACAGCATCACATCTTCCAAGCCGCATATTGATGCGGGTAAACTGAAGGCGCTGGGCATTACTACCAGCAAGCGCTCTTCGTCTCTGCCGGATGTGCCTACTATCGCGGAAAGCGGCATGCCGGGCTATGAATTACGTCCGTGGTTCGCCACTTTTGCGCCAGCGGGTACGCCTGCTGAAGTAATTCAGACCCTGCAAAAGGCCATGGTCAAGGCCATGGAAACAGATAAGGTGAAAACGACATTCAAAACGATCGGCGCAGAGAAAATCGGCAGCACACCAGAAGAGCTCAAGGCCTATCTGCAATCGGAAACCGATAAATGGAAGAAAATTATTTCCGATACCGGTATTTCGGCAAACTAAATTTCAAGGATTCAATATGTTGTTCATGGTCGAAATGACAGTCAATCTTCCCCAGGACATGCCGGCTGAAGTTGCGGCGGATATCAAGGCAAAAGAAAAGCAATACTCGCAGGATTTGCAGCGGGCAGGCAAGTGGCCTCATATCTGGCGCGTGGTCGGCAAATACAGCAACGTCAGCATTTTTGATGTGCAGGACAATGCTGAATTACATGAACTGTTGTCCGGACTTCCTCTGTTTCCGTATATGGATATTCAGGTCACCGCCCTGTGTCGTCATCCCTCTGCCATCTGAAATACGCCCACTGACTCTGCAAACAGGATGAGTGCCATGACAACTGTCAATATCAACGATATACAAGTCCAATACCAGCTCGATGGTGACCCCCAGGCGCCGGTGCTGGTTTTGTCCAATTCGCTGGGCACAACAATGGACATGTGGGCCGATCAGCTTGCAGCCCTCAGCAAAACGCATCGCGTCCTGCGATATGACACTCGTGGTCATGGTGGTTCGTCAGCACCTGCCGGACCATACACCGTCGATCAACTGGGTCAGGATGTACTGGCGCTGGCCGATGCGCTGAAGATCAAAACATTCAGCTTCTGCGGTATTTCCATGGGTGGGCTGATTGGGCAGTGGCTGGGCATTCACGCCCCCGAGCGACTGGATCGACTGATCGTCTGCAATACGGCGGCTCGTATCGGCCAGGAAGCGGGCTGGAAAGAGCGGGCGGCTCTGGTACGCGCTCAGGGCATTGGACCGGTGGCCGATGGGTCTCCCGGACGCTGGTTTACCAGTGAATTTGTGGCGGCTCATCAGGCAACGGTGGCAACCCTGATCGCGCAGTTGCGGGACACTTCGCCAGAGGGTTATGCGGCATGCTGTGAGGCGCTGGCTGTTGCTGATCTGCGCGATCAAATCAATTCCATTTCCACACCGACATTGGTGGTTGCCGGATCTCAGGATCCTGTCACCACGGTCGCGGATGCAGATTTTATTGCCGGAAAAGTTCAAGTGGCCAGTCGCGTCGATCTGGCGGCATCACATTTGTCAAACGTCGAAGCCGCTGCAGCATTCAATGCTGCTGTCAGCGATTTTCTGAACGCCTGACGCCATCACCTTATATCTGAGCCCTGCGAAGCAAAACGAAAACTCCGCGGCACAAAGCAGATCACAAACGCCATGTTCGTAGCGTCTTGGCCTTGTGCCCTATGCGTTATGTCCAAGGCGTTATGCCCTATGCGTGACGCCTTATGCCGCGTCACGCCTGTCACCTGATCTACTTCCGCGTATAAAAAGCCACTTTATCTTCGTCCAGTTCAATGCCCAGGCCGGGTCCGGTGGGAATTTTCAGTGTGAAATCGCTGTAATCCAGTGGCGTAGCCAGAATTTCATCTTTCAACAGCAGCGGGCCGAACATTTCGGTGCCCCACTCCAGCCGGTTGATTGTTGAAAACAGATGCGCGGCCGCGATGGTTGCGATGGATCCTTCCAGCATCGTGCCGCCATACAGTGCAATATCCGCCGCCTGGGCAATGCCGATCAGATCGCGGGCATTCTGCAAACCGCCAGCCTGTTCAATTTTGATGGCGAATACATTGGCGCAGTGGGCACTGGCCAGAGCAAAGCCGTCTTCCATCCCTTTAAGCGATTCATCTGCCATGATGGGCACAATGCCAAGCGCTGTCAGCCGTTGCAGGCCAGCCAGATTCTTTTCATGAATCGGCTGTTCGATCAGTTCAACGCCCGCGTCGGCCAGCGGCCGCAGATTGCTTAGTGCCTCCGTTTCCGACCACCCCTGGTTCACGTCGATACGCACGCTGACATCGTCACCCACCGCCTTCTTGATGGCACGAATGTGCTTCAGATCGTCTTTGGGTGCGCGCATGCCCACCTTGAGTTTGAAAATGCAATGTCGACGACTCTCCAGCATTTGCTGTGCTTCAGCGATATCCTTTTGTGTATCGCCGCTGGCAAGCGTCCAGGCAACACTGATCTCGTCATGGATGGCGCCCCCGAAAAGATGATGCAGCGGTACGCCCAGCCGTTTGGCATGAGCATCATACAAGGCCGTTTCCACGGCACTTTTGGCAAAGCGATTGTCCTTGATTGTCTTGTTCATGCGCTGGCGAATGGCCGCCAGGCGCGTGGCTGACTGACCGATAAGCAAAGGCGCAAAGTATCGATCAATATTGGTTTTGATACTTTCTGGGCTTTCTCCACCGTAATTGAGACCACCGATAGTGGTCGCCTCGCCGATACCTTCAATGCCATCTGACGTTTTGATGCGCACGAGCACCAGACATTGATTATGCATGGTGGCCACTGACATTTTGTGCGGGCGAATCGTAGGAATATCCAGAATTTGCGTACTGACATTGACGATCGTGGCATTC
The DNA here is from genome assembly GCA_023422555.1 of Pseudomonadota bacterium. Classification (GTDB taxonomy): domain Bacteria; phylum Pseudomonadota; class Gammaproteobacteria; order Burkholderiales; family Burkholderiaceae_B; genus Advenella. The sequence goes on along the minus strand of JAFAGQ010000147.1, from coordinate 214 downwards.
ATATCCATATTCATTTCCCTGCTATCGGTATTACGTTAATGGATTGAGTATATAAGGCGACCTGCCCGGGGTCTAATATGGAATTTGTTCTTATGTATACCTAAAAAGTATCGGAATAGAAAGCGGCAGTTTGCAGGCGTGCGAACCGGATAGGGGTAAACCGCCATTAATGAGGGGTGAAGCACGTCTTCGCCAATCACAGATGGCAAATCTT
>JAFAGQ010000227.1 GCA_023422555.1 Pseudomonadota bacterium | reverse complement strand
TAGGGATCACACTGTCCATAGGATTTCGCTTGACTGACAAATTGAAAAAGCGAAACCATTTTCCAACAAGATACGTTATCCCGATTTTGAAAAAATTCTCGATACTTTTTGAAGAACGAACGAATCGTACATTAATTGAATAATTTTTAATATCGGTCAAGTCCGGCAACGCGGACCTTCGGGTTACACGACAAAAAGTCGCTTATATTCTTTGATGGCGTAACGGTCCGTCATGCCGGCGATGTAATCGGCAATGGCGCGGGCCTGCCGGTTTTCATCGTCGTGCCGATAGTCGGCAGGCAGCAATCGGGGATCATCGATAAATGCGGAAAACAGCGATTGCACAATGGTCGTGGCCTTGTTGGCCATGCGCATGACCTTGTAATGACGATACAGATTGCGCATGAGAAAGGATTTCAGTTCATCGGCCTGTGCCCGCATGGACTCGGAAAACAGCAGCAGCGACGGCGCCTGCAGCACATCTTCCCTGGTCTGAATCTGATGCGCCTGCAGATTGTGGCGCGTGGTCTGGGTCAGATCCACGATAAGCGCGTTGATCATGCGACGAATGATTTCTGCCACCTGCCGACGCCCGCCAATATCAGGAAACAGTCGCCCGACTTCGTCGTGATAAGTGGCAAAAAGCTGCACTTCGCGCATCTGTTCAATTGTGATAAGACCGGAACGCAATCCATCATCAATATCGTGATTGTTATACGCAATTTCATCGGCGAGATTGGCCAGCTGTGCCTCCAGGCCCGGGCGTTTTTTTTCAATGAAGCGACGCCCGACTTCACCCAGCTGACGCGCATGCGACAGCGAGCAATGCTTGAGAATGCCTTCGCGCGTTTCAAAGGTGAGATTCAGACCGTTGAACGTTGCATAGCGCTCTTCCAGTTCATCCACAACCCGCAGACTTTGCAGATTGTGCTCAAAGCCGCCGGCCTGGGGGCGCAACCGTTGCATGCATTCATGCAGTGCGTCCTGACCCGCGTGACCAAAAGGTGTATGGCCCAGATCGTGAGCCAGTGAAATGGCTTCGGTAAGATCTTCGTGCAGGCCAAGGTTGCGTGCAACCGCGCGCGCAATCTGTGCGACTTCCAGACTGTGTGTCAGCCGTGTGCGGAATAAATCACCTTCGTGATTGACGAAGACCTGGGTTTTGTATTCCAGTCTTCTGAACGCGGCACTGTGAATAATGCGGTCGCGGTCGCGCTGGAACGGGTCACGCGCCGGATCGGCCGCCTCTGCATGCTGCCTGCCTTTGGACTGCGAAGGGTGAGTGGCGTATGGCGCCAGCTTTGCGACCGACATGATTCAAACCTGTCCTGATACGGATTCCGCCACCGGCTGACCTTCGGTGGTGATTGCAACATTGCCTACGGTTTCACGCAGGGTCTGCTGAACCTGATCCAGCGGCGCCGTACGCACCACGGCCTGGCCAATGCTTTGCAGAAGAACATAACGGATTTCTCCGCCTTCGGTTTTTTTGTCGCCCTGCATGTAGTCGAGCCAGTTGCTTTCGCCCAGATCGGGGGCAATATCTGGACAGCCGATGGCGCGCACCAGTTGACGTACACGCTCGATATCTGTCTCTGGCAGGCCAAGCACTTTGCCAGACAGCACCGCAGCCTGCACAAGACCGCAACCGACGGCTTCTCCGTGCAGCCAGGTGCCGAAACCCAGTCCGGCTTCTATGGCATGCCCGAAAGTATGGCCGAGATTGAGGATGGCGCGCAGACCGGTTTCCTTTTCGTCTTCGGATACGACCTGAGCCTTGAGTTCGCAGCACCGCGCAATGGCGTATGCCAGTGCTTCCGGATCCAGCGCAACCAGCCGGCTGACATTCTGTTCGCACCACTCGAAAAACGCGCTGTCCAGAATAAGACCGTATTTGATGACTTCTGCCAGGCCAGCGGACACTTCGCGCGCCGGCAGGGTACGCAGCACATCGATATCAATATCCACGCTGATCGGCTGATAAAAGGCGCCGATCATGTTCTTGCCCAGGGGGTGATTAACCGCTGTTTTGCCACCCACAGAGGAATCTACCTGAGCCAGCAGCGTAGTGGGAATTTGCATGTAGCGAATGCCGCGCATGTACGTGGCCGCCGCAAACCCGGCCATATCGCCGATGACCCCGCCGCCAAGCGCCAGCACAATGGCGCGGCGATCCAGTTTTTCTGCCAGCATGCGGTCGTACAGGGTGCCCAGGGTGTCCAGCGATTTGAACGCTTCCCCATCGGGCACGATGATGGTCATGACAGGCTTGTTGGCAGCTTCCAGCGCCTGACGCAGTTGGTCTCCGTACAGGCCGTCAACAACGGGATTGCTGATGATGACGAGCCGGGTTGCATTTGCCGGTACCGATTCGGCAATCTGCTTAAGCCGCCCGGCGGCAATATGGATAGGATACTGGCCGGCAGATGTTGCAACGTTGACAGGGGCCATCAGATTATTTCACCTCGTTGTTCGTGTTCATTCAAAAGACGTGCGATGACTTCGAGTACCGTGTGAATGGAGCCATGACCGGTTTCTACAGTGAAATCGGCCAGGCTCTCATAGATGGGTTCTCGTTGCCGAAGCAGCTCAACGATACGCGCTTTCGGATTCGCCGTCAGCAGCATTGGGCGGTTTTTGTCCTTTGCGACTCTCCGAAAGAGTTCGTCGCTGCCCGCTTTCAGATACAGCACTACGCCCGCGGTTCGCAGCACTTCCTGATTCTCGGGCGCGACGACTGCACCGCCCCCGGTTGCCACCACGACATTGCGACGCAGGGCGATATCCTGCAGCGCCTGGGTTTCACGACGTCTGAAGCCGGCTTCGCCTTCGATATCGAAGATTGTGGGGATGCTGACACCGCAGCGCGCCTCGAGCTCATGGTCCAGATCGAGAAATTCCCGTCCCAGTGAGCGGGCCAGTCCGCGGCCTATGGTTGTTTTGCCGGCGCCCATCATGCCGATAAGAAAAATGGGGGCCTGGCCGGTTTGGCGGACAGCGGTGCTGCCCGGTTCGGATTGAAGCATGTGCGTAAAAGGTTTTTCTCCCGGTTACGCCGGGGCGCGAAAATACA
>JAFAGQ010000040.1 GCA_023422555.1 Pseudomonadota bacterium | reverse complement strand
GCAAGATTCGGATACATGGCGACACCACTGTTACCGTTGGCGCCATGACAGGCCACACAGGCCAGGATGCCACGGGACATATCGCCTTTGGTGTACAGTGCCGCACCTTTTTCGGCGTCAGGAGCGGCAGTTTTCCCGGCGGCTGCATCTGCGCCAGACGCTACCGTACCGAAGGCCATACCAGCCAAAACGCTGCCGGTTACCAGAATCTTTGTTAAAACTCGCTTCATGAATATCCTCTGTGATCCGCTGGATCTGGGGCGTACTTGTGCAGCCACGGCCCGTATTTTAAAAGATAAATGCTCCCAGACACGGAAGTATAAACCTCAAACGTGAATTTAGGCATTTTTTATGCCTGGCAATTATACAATAGAGGACGAATCTTTTTTTGCCGGAACCCTTTGTGTCAATATTACATCGCGCCTCGTTTTTCACGTCAGCCGCCCGACTTGACCAGCTGCCGCCGCCTGGTGCGCCGGAAGTCTGTTTCGTTGGACGCTCCAACGCCGGCAAGTCATCAGCCATCAATGTATTGACCAACCAGAAGCGTCTGGCGTTTTCAAGCAAGACGCCAGGCCGCACGCGCCTGATCAATCTTTTCGGCATTCCCGACCCGCTGGACCCGGAGCAGCCCCTGGGCTTTCTGACCGATTTGCCGGGTTACGGCTACGCTTCTGTGGCCCGGGATGCCCGCGAAGAGTGGGCAGAAGTGCTGGGCGCCTATCTGCGTCAGCGCACGTCGCTGGCGGGTGTGGTGCTGCTGATTGATATTCGCCGCGGGGTGACCGATCTGGACCGGCGTCTGGCCAACTGGATCGCCCCGTCGGGCAAACCAGTGCTGGCGCTGCTGACCAAGGCCGACAAGCTGCCCTACGGTCAGCGCATCAAGGCCGTTTTCGCGGTGAAAAAGGAACTGGCCGATATTGGTGCGCTTAATGCCGTGCCTTTTTCCGCCACCCAGCGCATCGGGCTGGAAGAAGCCGATCAGAGCATCGTGAACTGGATTTCACCCCAGGTTGTGCCCTGACGGCGCCCGCTGTCTTTTCTGTGCTTTAACAGTGCATTACCACTGCATTTCATCTGCAATACCTCTGCATTACGGATACCATCATGAGCTCAATTATTACCGCCGATTTTCCTGCATCCCGCCCCCGTCGCAATCGCCGCGACGATTTCTCGCGCAGGCTGGTCCAGGAAAATGTGCTTACCGTTAACGACCTGATCTACCCGGTTTTTCTGAAGGAAGGCAAAGGGGTCACGGAAGCTGTAGCCTCTATGCCGGGCGTGCATCGATACAGTCCTGATACCATCCTGCCCGTGGCCGAAACCTGTGTGTCTCTGGGTATTCCTGTGATGGCGCTGTTTCCGTCCATTGATCCTGAGATCAAAACGCCTGACGGCATTGCGGCGACGCACGAAGACGGCCTGATTCCACGCACCATTGCCCTGCTGAAGAAAGAGTTTCCGGAACTGGGCGTTCTGTGCGACGTGGCGCTGGACCCTTACACCAGTCATGGCCAGGACGGCGTGCTGGACGAGAACGGCTATGTCCTGAACGACGAAACCACCGAGATTCTGCTGAAACAGGCGCTGGTTCAGGCGCACGCGGGTGCCGACTATGTGGCGCCCAGCGACATGATGGACGGCCGTATCGGCGCCATCCGCCAGGCGCTGGAGCAGGAGAAGCTGATCTATACGCGAATTATGGCGTATTCCGCCAAGTACGCCAGTGCCTTCTACGGACCATTCCGCGATGCCGTGGGATCGGCCAGCAACCTGGGCAAGTCCAATAAAATGACCTATCAGATGGATCCGGCCAATCGCAATGAGGCGCTGCGTGAAATCGCTGCCGATATTCGCGAAGGTGCGGATATGGTGATGGTGAAACCAGGCATGCCGTATCTGGATATCGTCAGGGATGTGAAAGAGACGTTCCGCGTGCCCACCTACGCCTATCAGGTCAGCGGCGAGTACGCCATGATCAAGGCGGCCGCACAGAACGGCTGGCTGGACCATGACAAGGTGATGATGGAATCGTTGATGTGCTTCAAACGTGCGGGCGCAGATGGCATCCTGACGTATTTTTCTATTGAAGCAGCGAAGATTCTGACAGGACGTCAATAGGCGCGGGAAACACGGCCCCGGGGGCGTGGGAAGCCCGGGGAGGCGTGGGTTGCAAAGTGTCGATGAGGTGCTTTTTGCCGGCCTTTGGGGGTCGGGCTTTGGCTAGCTAAAGGTCTCCCCAGAGGAGCCTGCATAGCGAATGTGGCCTGACGGTGACTCGCCTATCAATCGGCTATGGTGCGCCTGTGATCTGAAGTCACGGGCGTCACAGTCGTCACAGGCGTCAATGACGCCCGATATGACAGTTGAAAACTTACGGCCAGAAACTTAGACGCGTCAAACTTACAGTTTAAAGCCGTGGTACTTCTGGCCCAGCGCCACAGTTGCGGCAAAGAAGCCGGCCTTGCTGCCGCAGTCGTAGCGCACGCCATCGTAAGCGAAGCCGAATACATTGCGGCTTTTGAGCAGCGCTGCGATGCCGTCGGTGAGCTGGATTTCGCCACCGGCGCCCTTGCCGATATGGCGCAGGCATTCAAAAATTTCCGGTTCCAGAATATAGCGACCCACAACGGCCTTGTCTGAAGGGGCGTCTTCAGGCTTGGGTTTTTCTACAATGCTGGATACCTGAATGGTGTTGGATGAGACCGATTTTCCGGCAATAATGCCGTATTTGCTGGCATCTTCGCGGTTTATGGTCTGAATTCCCAGAACGCTGCCGTTGTTGGCATGTGCAGCCTGAATAAGTTGCTGGGTCACGGCTACATCGGCATCAATCAGATCATCGGCCAGCAACACGGCGAACGGCTCATTGCCCACTACCGGTTCCGCGCAAAGCACCGCATGACCCAGGCCCAGGGGCGCAGGCTGACGAATGTAAATACAGTTCACGTTGGAAGGAATGACCTGGCGCACCTGCTCCAGCATTTCCTGCTTGCCCTTTTCTTCCAGTTCTGACTCCAGCTCGGGCATGGAGTCGAAATGGTCTTCGATAGCGCGTTTGTGACGACCCGTGATAAAAATCAGATCTGTAATACCTGCCTTGACTGCTTCTTCTACTGCGTATTGAATCAGCGGCTTGTCTACCACTGGCAGCATCTCTTTGGGCATGGCCTTGGTGGCCGGCAAAAAGCGGGTGCCCAGACCTGCGACAGGAAAGACAGCCTTACGGATCGGATTCATGTACACCTCATAAATATTTGGGATGGTCTATTTTATGACAATGCGACTGGCCTCAGGGGTATAAATCCTGCAAGCTGGCAAAGACGGGGTGCGTCAGATCCCTTTCTGCCAGGATACGATCTTCACGCGGAATCTGCCAGTCGATGCTGAGCTGCGGATCATCGTAGGCCAGACCGCGCTCGTGGGAGGGCGCATAATGGGTGTCTACCTTGTATGAGAAGACGGCCTGCTCGCTAAGCACGGCGAAACCGTGAGCGAAGCCGGCGGGAATAAACAGCATCTGCTTGTTGACTCCGTCCAGCTCGATCTGCAGCGATTGTCCGAAGGTATCACTGCTTTTTCGCAGGTCGACTACGACGTCCAGAATACGGCCCGATACCACGCGCACGAGCTTGTTCTGCGCATAAGGATCCATCTGATAATGCAGACCCCGGATGACGCCGTAGGAAGACAGTGATTCGTTATCCTGCACGAAGCGTATCGAACGACCCAGTGCATCATCCAGCCATTGCTGTCTGTAGGTCTCCACAAAATAGCCGCGCGCATCGCTGTACACATCGGGCGTGAGGAGCAGGACATCGGGAATGACCAGGCGTTCTGTTTTCATTTGTGATCGGGAAGAAGGCAGCACGAGGCTGAAGTTTGAAAAGATGCGAGGATTATAGCGGATGGAGGTTGAGTTCTGCCGATGTGCGATATGCCTGAAGAGGTGGTGTAAGTGACGTGTACTTGAAGGTGTGGCGTGTGCCTGGCGACGTAGTGTGTGCCTGGCGATGTGGCGCGTATTTAAAGAGGTGGTCTGTGTGCCTGACAATGTGGTGTGTCGCCTGCCCCGCCTTCTGTCATACCTGCCCTCGGCCTGTTATCATTGGCGAAAATTCCCTGACTTTCTGATTCAGACACTATGGCCTCCCTGCTTGTCACTGGCGGCGCCGGTTTTATCGGCGCAAACTTCGTTCAATACTGGATCAAAAACCACCCCGAAGATACGGTGGTGGTACTGGACGCGCTGACCTACGCCGGGAATCGGCAGAGCCTGGCCGCGGTGGACAAGCACGCAGCGTTTACCTTCGTGCACGGCAATATCTGTAATACCGATAAGGTCATCGCATTGATGCGCCAGCACCGCATCGATACGATCGTGCATTTTGCCGCAGAGAGTCATGTGGACCGCTCCATTCAGGCGCCCGATACGTTCATTCAGACCAATATTGCCGGCACGTATAGTCTGCTCAAGGCGGCGCGTCAGGTCTGGATCGAAGTTCCGGCGCTGAGCGGACAGTCGCCCATGCCGCACCGTTTTCATCATGTGAGCACCGATGAGGTGTTTGGCAGTCTGCGTCCTGATGAACCGGCCTTTACCGAAACAACGCACTACGCGCCCAGTTCCCCGTATTCGGCCAGCAAGGCAGCGTCTGATCATCTGGTGCACGCGTTCCATCAGACTTATGGACTGGCCACAACGCTCAGTCGCTGCTCGAATAACTACGGCCCCTATCAGTATCCCGAAAAGCTCATCCCGTTGGCACTCACGCGCATTCTTGGCGATGAACCGGTACCAGTGTTTGGTGACGGCCAGCAGATTCGCGACTGGCTTTATGTGATGGATCATGTGCGTGCGATTGAAGCCATTTTGCTCAGGGGCCAGCCGGGAGATACGTGGAATGTGGGGGCACGCAATGAAATGACGAATGTGAATTTGCTGCAGCGTTTGTGTGCCGTGGTCGATCGGGCGTTTGCCACCCGTGACGAATTACGAATGCGATTTCCGAAAGCAGCGTCGGCAATGGCAGGAAACTCCGCCGCGCTATTGCAGCATGTGCAGGACCGTCCTGGTCACGATCGACGCTACGCCATGAACTCCACAAAGATTAAACAGGAACTTGGCTTTACTGCAGATACGGCTTTTGATTCGGGGCTGACCAGCACGGTGGACTGGTTTCTGGAGAATGAGGACTGGTGGAGGCGAGCTGTATCTCAGTCGACATAAAAGTGTGTGAAGCAAAAAAATCACAAGTGCAATTGCGTGCACCGCCACCAAAAATCAGACTTGGCACAGTGACATTGACCACCAGCCAGGTGCGCCGGACACGCACCTCAGACCATATGAATAGATGTCGCTTTGGATGACGGGAATATTTTCTGAACCTGACCGTTGTTCAGACCGTAGATCTGTTTGAACAATCCACCCAGAACGTCACGCGAGTTGTTGAGCACCTTGTAGTCACGCTCCTGATTCAGCGACGCGACATTCACATCTGTCTGCTCACCGAGAATTTTCCCACCATTGATGGCTCCACCCAGCAGCCAATGGACTGAACCATGGCCGTGATCGGTACCGCCACTGCCGTTTTCGCGGAAGGTGCGACCAAATTCCGACATGACATAGACCACCGTTTTATCCCATTGCGGGCCCATTTCCTCTGCAAATGTTTTCAGGCCGCTGCCCAGGCTTTTGAACTGATTGGCCAGCATTCCTGTGGCCCCGCCCTGACTGTAGTGGGTATCCCAGTTGCCGATGTCCAGAAAGCCCAGGCTGTATTTGTCTTTCATGAGCGTGGCCATGCGCTTGACCTGCAGATCAAACCCTTTAGCATTGATGGCATTTCGGCTGGCCTCCTGCTTTTCTTTTTCAAATTCGGCAAGCATCATTCTGTGATTGGCAATGCCTTCTGCCACCGCCTCGGCCTGATGGCTCCCTTTGTACAGTTCCTCAAGCAGGTCAATCTGATTATCCTTATATACGGATTTGCCCGACGATTTGAGCCCAATCAACGGCACTCTGGTCGGTCCCTGCATAATGAGCGGATTATTGCTGGTAAAGGAGACTGGTTCCGCTTTCGCACCCAGCACACCCGCCAGTCGGTTCATGAACCCGGATCCATAGGATCGACTGCCATTTGCTGGTTGCCCGCTTTCCATCAGGTCCTGAGTCTCGAAATGACTGCGAGACAAATCCTCGGTTCCTGCAAACGGAATAAAGGAAATCTGTTTCTGCTTCCACAAGGGCATCAGGGTTTCCTCAAAGATCGGGTGCATGGCCCAGTGATTATCCAGCTTCAGCGCTGCCCCTTCTTCACTGCCCGGCTGGGCAATGGCAATGCGAGGGCGCAGTTCATAATAATCATCGCTGGTATAGGGCACCAGGAAATTACAGGCGTCATATGCACCACGCAGGAAAATCACAAGTGTTTTAACGTCTGTGCTTTGAGCAGCAAACAGCTGGCTGCTATTGACGGCCAGCGGGAACATCATGCCCGCTGCAAGAAATTCACGTCTGTTCATTGTTTAAACTCCCTGTTCATCCATTCGGGTGAGGAAAAGAGCATGGCATCCCATAGCACCTGGTTCTTTTGTGACTTGTCCAGAATTTTCTGCGTATTCGCGGTCAGATGAGGACGAATGTTTTCCTGAAAGAACGCATTGCGCAAGCGCGGAATAACTGGTTTAGGGGCAGGTGAGTCCTTGTCATACTGAAAGAATCTGGGACTGCCACTGCTTATAGAACGGACCACTTCAAATCGGTTAAACAACTGACTTGATCCATCCCACATATTTTTCTGCATGGGATAGCCGTCGGGCGTGATGCGCTGATACAAACCCTGTCCAAGTCGCTTCAGATAAATGTCCAGCGGCGTATAATTCTGCAGTTGACTATCCTCATAGGCCAGACGCGCCGTGGACACAACAAGCTGCATCGGCGTGCGGAACTTGGATTTGAGCGAATCATGGAACTCGCGGCTGGCAAAAAGAGTCTGCAGTGTTTTGGCAATATCACCATCCGTTTTCAGGAACTGTTCGCTCATTGCCTTGATCAGCGCCGCGGATGGTTTGTCGCTCACAAAATACTGAGCCAGTTTTGTGCTGATATGACGGGCGGTGGCGGGCTGGGAAGCAAGCAGTGTCGCCAGCGCTTCCATCTCATCCCAGCCCGTGCCCTTGATGGTTTTTCCAAGCACGGTCTTGTCGCCAAAATCGTGATATCGAGGGAAGAACTGCACGCCATTCTTGCGGAAAAAACCCTTGCGCGCTTTCTCATTCAATTTTGGCAGTTTGGGACTGAAATTGACGCTGATACCGGTCAGAATACGGGCCACTTCGGTAATGTCTTTTTGTGTATAGCCACTACCCACGCCCATGGTGTGCAGCTCCAGCAGTTCACGCGCATAGTTTTCGTTGGGCTTGCCCTTCCTGTTCTTTGAGGCATCCAGATAATCGAGCATCGCAGGATGGCGCATGGTGGCGAGCAGCAAGTCACGGAATTTACCCATTGCATGGGGTCGAATGACATTGTCTTCCCAGTCACCGATCTGGAAACGAATATTGGCTTTACCGGTGAAGACGGAAAAATGATTCTGCCAGAACCACGCCATTTGTTCTTTGAGTTGCCATGGAGAATAAATGGCGCGAATCATATGTCGACGCTTGGCCACGTCAAACACCTTGTTGCCTTCCATACGAATCTTTGTGTTGAACTGAGAACGTTTTTTCGGGTCTTTTTCTTTTTTCACAAACTCCTGACGCCGCAGGGTTACGTCCTCCAACACCTCGTTCATATCGACCACATCGCGTGCCAGATTGGCTTCGGTGGCTTCGTCCAGAACATCCTTCGCAGGCGGATGCAACTGTTCTTCCAGAAATTTGTCACGACCCAGCTTTTCATATTCAGCGGCAGTCTGTTTGTTCACTCCATAAGTAACGCGGCTAAGCCACGCCAGGTCTTCAGCCGACAGCGCGGCCTGTGCCAGACCGGGACAGGATAACAGTAGCGCAAAAGCGAGCAACATGGGAGTGGTCTGTGCTCGCGTTTTCCGCGTCCGTGCAATTATTGCACTTCTGATACCCGCCATAGTGTTACCTGTGCCCGACATGGTTTTGCCTGTGGCGGTCATGGTCTTGCCTGTTGTGTTCATCACACTTGTCATTCGATCACTTGTGGTGTTTGCACTTGTCATTCGAGTCTTCTTCAATTGCCTGTTGCCTGTGAATATGAAATTTCGGCATTGCAGCATTTAACGAATTTTAGTGTAGCCTTCACCCTTATTTCGATTGCAATTTGAAAGCGGTTGAAACCGCCAGTTTGTGACCGGGATTGTCGGGGAATGTCAGTTTGCCGCCAGTATCGGGCCTTTTGCGATCAGGCTTTCAGGCCAATGCCAGTTTCGGGCAGCGTATGTATGCAATTGTCGCTTGACCCTTGTATTCCCTTGTATCGCTTGTTTAAGTGAAACCAATGACAATTGCCATGAAAGTCACGTAATGGCGCCGCTACCCGTGGGCATGCCCCGCAACTATCTGTCCCATTTTCCCGGATTTGTATTACTATATCGGGAATGCTTTTTCATAGTCAGGGGAAGAAAGATGAAAGTGATGATCACCTACGACCGTCGTTTGCTGGGTACCCGATTCACCAAGTTAA
>JAFAGQ010000033.1 GCA_023422555.1 Pseudomonadota bacterium | reverse complement strand
TCATCCTGGGCGCTGTCATGAATGATTTCATTGCACAGCTCAATACATTCATCACAAATAAAAATATTGCCCGGACCGGAAATCAGCTTTTTCACCTCGTTCTGATGCTTGTTGCAGAACGAACAATGCAGGTTTTTGCCGTCAGTAGAACTTGGTTTATCTGCCATATCTATATTTTGGTTAATCCGATAAAAACAGGCCGACCCTCGTTAAAAGGCCGACCTGAACGAAACCTTTGAAAACAGTATATCAAATACTATGCGGCGTCTGCCCGCGAGGCCAGAACTTTATCAATTAATCCGTAAACCTGAGCATCTTCTGCGGCCATATAGTTATCGCGTTCAGTATGTTCGCGAATACGCTCGATAGGCTGCCCGGTGTTATTGGCAAGAATCTGATTCAGACGCTCACGCAGGCTGAGAATCTCTTTAGCCTGGATTTCGATATCTGTGGCCTGGCCCTGGGCACCGCCCAGCGGCTGGTGGATCATGATGCGTGAATTGGGCAGACTGAAACGTTTGCCCTTGGCACCTGAACTCAGCAGAAATGCACCCATGCTGGCTGCAAATCCTGTGCACAAGGTAGACACGTCAGGTTTGATGAACTGCATCGTGTCGTAAATTCCCAGACCGGCGTAAACGCCACCGCCGGGGGAATTGATGTACAGCGAGATGTCCTTGTCGGGATTTTCCGATTCAAGAAACAGCAGCTGGGCAACGATCAAATTGGCTGTCTGGTCGTTTACCTGCCCGACCAGAAAGACCACACGCTCTTTGAGCAGACGGGAATAGATGTCGTAAGACCGCTCTCCGCGACCGGATTGCTCGATAACCATTGGAATATAGCCGAGCGCCGAAGGGCGAACGGATTCATCCCCATGCATGGACGCGTAAAAGTCGGTAAAACGATTCATGTTATACAGTTCCCATTAATTCTTCAAAAGGTACGGTTTCATCCGTTACCTTGGCCTTGGATAAGATATGGTCAACAACGTTATCTTCAAGGACCACGGATTCAATTTCTGCACGACGCTGACGATCAGTCAGATAATACGTAATAACCTGCTCAGGTTTTTCGTAGTTCTGCGCGAACTCTTCGATCCGGCTGCGTACCTGCTCTGGTGTGACCTGCAGTTTGGCGCTATCGACCAGCTCAGCCACGATCAGGCCCAGGCGGACACGACGCTCGGAGTCGGATTTGAACGCATCGGCAGGAATGTCCATGGTGTCGGCATTCGGCATACCACGTTGTTTCAGATCTTCACGGGCAGCAGCGATCCGGCTTTGCACGTCGTTATCAACCAGTGATTTGGGAACGGCAAATTCTGCAGATTTGGCCAGGGCGTCCATGACGCTGTTTTTGGTGCGCGCCTGAGTGCGGTTTTTCACTTCGCGTTCAATATTGCTGCGTACTTCGGCCAGCAGTTTTTCGGTATCGCCTTCTGCCTGACCCAGGGATTTGGCGAACTCGGCGTCAACTTCGGGCAGAACAGGAACAGCCACTTCCTTGGCTGTAATGGTGAATTCGGCCGTTTTGCCTGCCACTTCCTTGCCAGGATAGTCTTCAGGGAAAGTGAGAGAGAATGTTTTGCTTTCACCGGCTTTCAGGCCCGTTGCGGCTTCTTCAAACTCGGGCAGCATGCGACCCTGTCCCAGCTGGAACGGAAAGTCTTCTGCTTTCCCGCCTTCGAATTCCACGCCATCGATTTTACCGACGAAATCGACCGTAACACGGTCATCTTTCTGCGCGGCGCGTTCTGCATCGGCGCTGAAAGTTGCGCGCTGCTTGCGCAGGATGTCGATTGTGTTGTTGACTTCTTTTTCGCCGACGTCTGCGTTAAAGCGTGTCACTTCCAGCGCGGACAGATCAGGTACGGTGACTTCGGGATAGACTTCGAATTTTGCCGCGAAATTAAGCTGTCCGTCTTTAGACTCTTCTTCGCTGGGTTCAATGGAAGGCGCACCGGCAACACGCAGTTTCGCATCGCGAACGGCCTGATCGAAGAGCTGACCCACTTTCTGATTGATAACGTCGTAACGAACGCCAGGGCCGTGACTGCGCTCAATCACGGAAACAGGCGCCTTACCAGGACGAAAACCCTGTACTTTTGCCGTGCGGGCAACACGCTGAAGCTGGGATTTGACTTCTTTTTCGACTTCGTCAATGGAAATGACCAGATTAACCTTGCGTTCCAGACCTTCTAGAGTTTCAACCGTTGGCTGCATTCGTAGACCTTACTTATCAAATAATTTAAGAATAACCCCATATTCTACCGAAAAATCAAAAAAACATGTTCCCGGAAGGGGATGGGAAAAAATTATGGGTGCCACACCGGAGGGAATTTTGGTATATTTTTACTTCATGTGTTTGCAGCCTGAGGCGAACAGAATCCAGGCTGGAATTTCACGATCGCCCCGCATCCAATCATAATGGCAGGCAACTGCCGATTCAGGGGTTACCGTTACACCAGCAATCAGAAGGAGTTTACAATGACCGACCCCATTCACGAGCCCGACCAGGACCACCTGGGGAGCCATCCATCCGACCCGGCTCAGGCCAGACCTGCTGGCAGCACTGCCGGCAAGCCGCCTGGCAAATCCTTGTTCAGCAATGGCGGTTTCGTTATCGGCCTGATTATTTTTGGGCTCTTTACCGCACTGATTACCTGGTCGGTCAGTTTTTCAGCCATGTTTTTCGGTGCCGTCGGCTCCATGCTCTCGGTAGCCAGCTGCTTTTTTGATCACGAACATCTGCGCTTTACCCGATCAGACGGCTCGTGCAAGCTGGAAGACGAAAACTGGGCTTATCTGGTGATCCGCGCCGCTTTCGGTATGATTTTTGGTACTGCAGCCTATGTCTTTACGTTCCAGGGCGTTCTGAGCGACACATCATGGGCAGCCGTTGCAACGATTGCCGTTTTTGCCGGCTATATCTTTGATTACCTGATCTTCAAGCGTGGTAAAAACCAATGACCCTTAAAAGATACTCCCTTAAAAGAAAGTCTCTTTAAACAGAGGTGATTAAGTAAGACAACAAGGCTCGCCATCAACGGTGAGCCTTTTGTTTTTCTGCTTGCTCTTTAAGGCTCCATGCGTGCCCTCTTCTTTGATGGCGCACCGCTCGCCTGCTTCCTCCTATTTACGCTTCTCGCATTGAGCGCTTGAGGTTCCTCAGTCGTTCGCCCTGGCGCGCAGCATGCACGCATTTGTGCGTCAGAGCCTTGCATTGAAGCACTTGTGCACCTGAACGATGCGCCGGAAAAGAAAGATGAGCGCTTTGGCAGCATGCCGCACATCGGTGGACGCAGCATGCCACCTTTACAGTGAAAAATCACAGACATCATTTCCCGAAATTCAATATATGCACAGCCGCGGTGCCTGTGTATATCTGCATACAGATACTCCGATATTTGAACCTGGCACGACTATTGCTTTAACCGCAGTGGTTACCTGTTTACGCCCTCTTACTTTTTTCCGGAGCAAACAAATGAATCGTCGCAGTGTTCTTAAATCCCTGGTATGCAGTCTGGCTCTCGCTTTTGGCTCTGGCACGCTCACTAACAGCTGGGCGCAGGGACAGATCGATCCCTCCAAGCCACCGATCAAGGTTGGCATCCTGCATTCACTGTCCGGGACCATGGCCATTTCTGAAACCGTCCTCAAAAACGTTGCACTCATGGAAATCGATGCCATCAACAAAGACGGTGGCATTTTCGGCCGCAAGGTGGAAGCGGTTGTCGTTGATCCGGCATCCAACTGGCCGCTCTTTGCAGAAAAAGCCCGCGAATTGCTGAGCCAGGAAAAAGTGGCTGCTGTTTTCGGATGCTGGACTTCGGTATCGCGTAAATCGGTACTGCCCGTTTTTGAAGAACTCAATGGCCTGCTCTTTTATCCGGTTCAGTACGAAGGCGAAGAAATGTCCCGGAATATTTTCTACACGGGAGCGGCCCCCAATCAGCAGGCCATTCCGGCCGTCGAATATCTGATGAGTGAAGAAGGCGGCGGCTACAAACGGTTCTTCCTGCTGGGTACCGATTACGTCTATCCACGTACCACGAACAAAATTCTGCGCGGCTATCTGCACAGCAAAGGCGTGGCAGACAGTGATATTCAGGAGGTCTACACACCCTTCGGACACAGCGACTATCAGACGATTGTGAACGACATCAAAAAATTTGCAGCGGGCGGCAAGGCAGCAGTGATTTCTACCATCAATGGCGATTCCAACGTGCCTTTCTATAAAGAGCTGGGTAACGCCGGAATCAAGGCTATCGATACACCCGTCGTGGCATTCTCTGTAGGCGAAGAAGAGCTGCGCGGCATTGATACCAAACCGCTTGTCGGACATCTGGCGGCCTGGAACTACTTTATGTCCCTGGACAACCCGGTTAATAAAAGCTTCAAGAAGCAATGGGCCGATTACGCCACTGCAAAGAAACTGCCTGGCGCAGACAAACCGCTGACAAACGATCCCATGGAGGCGACCGTGGTCGGCCTGAAAATGTGGAAAGCCGCTGTTGAAAAAGCCGGTAAAACCGATGTAGACGCGGTGCGTGCCGCCATGATCGGTCAAAAAGTTGCAGCGCCGAATGGCTTTGACATGGAGATGGGCAGCAACCATCACTTGTACAAGCCTGTGATGGTCGGAGAAATTCGTCCTGATGGTCAGTTCGATATCGTATGGAAGACCGA